>DASQOS010000313.1:0-4503 GCA_035644375.1 Rhizobacter sp. | reverse complement strand
GAGCATGAGTCCGACCGACACGTCGAGCAAGGAAGTGCCCTTGGTGGCCAGAACGTCGGCCAGCGCCGCGCAGGTCTGCTGGCGGTTCGCATCACGCACGCTGGTCGCCGAGCAGTATTGCCTGACGACCCAGTAGCCCTGCAACACGGTCGCCGCCTCCGCGTCGATCAGTTCCGTCAGCACGACATGCTTGGCCAACAGGGTGACATCGCCTGGCATGTGCACTGCCGCCAGCGCAGTCACCGTGCCGAAACGCGCGTCGCTGGTGTTGGCATGCGCCATGCGAAACATCGCCTCGTCCAGTGTCGCGGTGTCGCGCCGCAGCTGGGCATCCACAGCCACCTGCAGCCACGGGATCGCGTTGCCAGGGTCCAGACGCGCCCACTGGTCGGGCGACAGCATCGCGCAGCTGCCATCGGTGCGCTGCAGACTGCAGGCCTGCAGCGCAAGGGCGTACACCTGCGGCGAACGGGTACCGAGCGCCATGCGGGCGAGCGCCTGCCGCGGCGTACTCGGCAGGTCGGCCACGGCCTGGGCGCCGGTTCTGGCATCGGCTGCGCTGGCGGCACACGCCGCGCCTTCACAGACGGGAGATGGTTTCGGCGCTTCGTTCAAACCAGCGCTCTGCACGGCCAGCCCGGCCGCCCGCAACACCTCTTGCGGGCTCTGCGCCAGCGTCGCGGTCAGGCGGTCGACGGCTTGGCGCACCGGAATCTTCAGTTCACGCGGATCGCCGAGTCGGGCGGTCTTGACGCGGCCCACGCCGCACACCTCGGACTCGTCGGCCGCGAGCGGCGTGCTGCGGTCGGACACCGAGACTGGAGCGGGCACGATCACCGGCGACGCCACGGCAGCGCCCGCGGGCCGCGCCGGCAGCGCGGGTGGGGCGGTCGCCGCCACCGGCTCGGGCGGCAGCCCCGACACATAGGCCTGCCACAGCAGCACCAGCAAGCCGATCAGCAGCACCGCCACGCCCAGCACACGGTTTTGCCAGTAGGGCGACAAGTCCTTGTCGGCCCAGTCGTCAGAGCGATCGCCGAGGCTCACACCCCTCCTTCGGCAATGGCTTCCTTGACGGCGGACACCTGGCGGCGCGACACCTGCAGCCACTCGCCCACCGGAGCCACCTGCACCACCCAGGCCTCGGCCGCCTCGTCTTCACCCACGTCGGGCAGCACGCGGCGCTCCAGCGAGCGCAGCGCATGCCGCGCCACCAGCGCGTTGCGGTGGATGCGCAGAAAGCGCTCGCCCAGGCGCTGCTCCAGATCGGTCAGCGCGTCGTCCAGCACATGCGTGTGCGTGGCGGTGCGCAGCGTCACGTACTTCAGCTCGGCCTTCAGGTACAGCACCTCGGACAGCGGCACGCGGATCTTGCGGCCCAGGTCGCTGACGATGATGACGGGTGTCGAATCGGCTTCGGTGGCGGTTTCGGCAGGTCGCGCGCTCAGGCGCTGCGCCACCCGCTGCAAGGCGGCTTGCAGGCGCTCGCGGCGCACCGGCTTGGTCAGGTAGTCGATGGCTTCCAGGTCGAAGGCGCGCAGCGCGTGCTCGGCATGCGCCGTGACGAACACCACCATGGGTGCGTTGGCCCGCTCGCGCAGTTGCGCGGCGAGTTGAGTACCGTCAGGGCCGGGCATGTGGATGTCCAGCAGCAGCAGGTCGCATTCGTTGTGTGCCAACCAGGTGAGCGCCTGGCTGGTGTTGGCCGCCTCGCCCACCACCTTGACCGCCGGCTGCAGGCAGTCGCTGACCAGGCTGCGCAGGCGCACCCGCGCCAGTTCTTCATCGTCGACGATCAGCACGCGGATCATGGTGACCTCCCCGGCATCACAGCGGCACCACGATCTGCACGCGAAACACGTCGCGGTCGCGGCGAATCTCGAACTGGGCGGCAACATCGTGCATCAGCTTCAGGCGCTCGCGCACATTGTGCAAAGCCATGCCGTTGCCGGGCTTGGATGCTTCGCGCGGCAGCGTGTTGACGATGCTGACCACCGCATGCGCCCGCTTCACGCGCGTGCGGATGCGGATCACGCCGCCATCGGCCGACGGCTCGACCCCATGGCGCACCGCATTCTCGACCAGCGGCTGCAGCAGCAGCGGCGGCACCCGCGCCGTGCCGGCGTCTTCGTCCAGCTCCCAGCTGACCTGCAGACGGCTGCCGAAGCGCACCTGCTCGATCGCCAGGTAGCGCTGCGCCAGCGCCACCTCTTCGGCCAGGCTCACCGATTCACCGCTGTCGGTGAGCGCCACGCGGAACAGTTCGGCCAGGTCTTCCAGCAGGTTTTCGGTGCGCGCCGGGTCCAGCCGGGCCAGCGTGATGGCGGTGTTGAGGGTGTTGAACAGAAAGTGCGGACGGATGCGCGACTGCAATTCGGCCAGCCGCGCGGTGGTGTCGGCCGGCAGCCGCGCGCGCGCGCGCAGCGTGAGCCAGTAGAACAACGCGGCCGACAACACGGCGCCGGCCAGCACCGGCGCAAACCAGAGCGCCCAGCCTTCGCTGGCGAAACCGCCTATCGCCTGCAAGCCACCACCAAAACCACCGCTGAGTGCACCCAGACCGGTGGCAACCACCCACTGCGCAGCAGGGCGCAGCGGCGCCAAAAAACGCTTCAGCAGGCAGGCCGCCACCAGCCACAACAGCACCGCCGGCAAGGCGACGCTGGCGCCCACGGCCAGCAGGCTCATCCAGCTGACGAAGTCACGTGCGGCAAACAGCACCGCCACGGCCACACTGGCGTGCACGAACAGCAAGGCCCGCAACACGACGCCCACATGGCAGACATCGAAAGCGGAGCCGGCACTCGGGTCACGCCGGCCCGGCGACACGCTGCCGAACCCCGTGGGGCCGAAGAGGCTGCTTTGGCTGCGCAAATCGCCCGGTCGTGTGGAATCCGGCCACAGGCTGGCCGGACGACTGGCGGTGGGCTCGAATGCGTTGTCTGGCGGGTCGGGTTCAGCCATGGCGAACAGATGGGCCCGAATAGAATCGGGCAAAGTTTCTGAAACGGTCGGCGGCAGGTAGACACGCGCATTGTCGCCAAGTCTTGCCGTCCCACGCTACCAAGCGTTACCCGAACGCCCGCAACCGCACACAGCGCCCATGTCCGCGAACCCACTCGACAAAAAATCCGAAGCCTGGTCGGCGCTGTTTTCCGAGCCGATGAGCGAGCTGGTCAAGCGCTACACGTCCAGTGTGGCCTTCGACCAGCGCCTGTGGCGGGCCGACATCGCCGGCAGCCTGGCGCATGCCGAGATGCTGGCGGCGCAGAACATCATCGGCGCGCAGGACCTGGCCGACATCCAGCGCGGCATGGCGCAGATCACGCAAGACATCGAGGCCGGCCGCTTCGAATGGAAACTCGACCTGGAAGACGTGCACCTGAACATCGAGGCGCGCCTGACGCAGCTGGTCGGCGATGCCGGCAAGCGCCTGCACACCGGGCGCTCGCGCAACGACCAGGTCGCCACTGACGTGCGGCTGTGGCTGCGCGGCGAGATCGACGCGCTGCTGCCGCTGCTGAGGGGCATGCAAACCGCGCTGGTCGACGTGGCCGACAACAACGTCGAGACCATCCTGCCCGGCTTCACCCACATGCAGGTCGCGCAGCCGGTGAGCTTTGCGCACCACCTGCTGGCCTATGTGGAAATGTTTGCGCGCGATGCCGAGCGCCTGGCCGACGTGCGCAAGCGCGTCAACGTGCTGCCGCTGGGCGCGGCGGCACTCGCCGGTACCAGCTACCCGCTGGACCGCGAGCGCGTCGCCAAAGCGCTGGGTTTCGACGCTGTGTGCCAGAACAGCCTCGACGCCGTCAGCGACCGCGATTTTGCGATCGAGTTCTCGTCCTTCGCCGCGATCACGATGGTGCATGTGTCGCGGCTGGCCGAGGAGCTGGTGCTGTGGATGAGCCAGAACTTCGGCTTCATCGACCTGGCCGACCGCTACTGCACCGGCTCGTCGATCATGCCGCAGAAGCGCAACCCCGACGTCGCCGAACTGGCGCGCGGCAAGAGCGGCCGCGTGGTCGGCCACCTGATGGGGCTGATCACCTTGATGAAAGGCCAGCCGCTGACCTACAACAAGGACAACCAGGAAGACAAGGAACCGCTGTTCGACACGGTCGACACCGTGCGCGACACGCTGCGCATCATGGCCGAGATGGTGGCGGGCATCATCGTCAAACCCGAGGCCATGGAACGCGCCGCGCTGAAGGGCTACGCGACCGCGACCGACCTGGCCGACTACCTGGTGAAGAAAGGCCTGCCGTTCCGCGACGCACACGAGACCGTGGCCCACGCGGTAAAGACCGCCATCGCGCAAGGCGTCGACCTGAGCGCGCTGCCGCTGGCCACGTTGCAGGGCTTCAACGCGAGCATCGGCGACGACGTGTTTGCCGTGCTCACGCTGCGCGGCTCGCTGAATGCGCGCGACGTGCTGGGCGGAACCGCGCCGGCGCAGGTCAGGCTTCAGATCGCACGGCAGCGCCAACGCCTGGGTTGAGC
>DASQOS010000312.1:0-3843 GCA_035644375.1 Rhizobacter sp. | reverse complement strand
GGTCGCCGACCTGGATCTCCAGCACCAGATCGTGGCCGTTGCCGTTGACGCGCGCCTTCGCCAGGTTCATGCGCGGCGAGCCCATGAAACCCGCGACGAACAGATTGGCCGGGCGGTTGTAGACCTCGTAGGGAGTGCCGAGCTGCTGCAGCACACCGGCTTTCATCACCGCGATGCGCGTGGCAAGCGTCATCGCCTCGATCTGATCGTGTGTGACATAAACGATGGTCGCGCCGAGCCGCTGATGGATCTTCTTCATCTCGGTGCGCATGTCGAGTCGCAGTTGCGCGTCGAGGTTCGATAGCGGCTCGTCGAACAGGTAGAGCTGTGGCTCGCGCGCCAGCGCGCGCCCGATTGCGACCCGCTGGCGTTGGCCGCCCGAAAGCTGACGCGGCTTGCGTGCGAGCAGATGTTCGATCTGCAGCAGCTTGGCCACGCTCTGCACCCGCTCGGCGCGCTTGGCTTTTTCGACCTTGCGCATCTCGAGCGGGAACGCGATGTTCTGCGCCACCGTCATGTTGGGATAGAGCGCGTAGCTCTGGAAGACCATCGAGATGTTGCGGTCGGCCGGGGCCAGTTGCGTGATATCGCGGCCGGCCAGGCGCAACATCCCGCCGCTCGGTTCCTCCAGTCCGGCGATGATGTTCATCAGCGTGCTCTTGCCGCAGCCCGACGGCCCGACGAGCACGAGAAATTCACCGTGGGCCATGCCGATCGAGATGTCGTGCAGGACCTTGACCGCGCCGAAGCTCTTTTGCACGTTGATCAGGTCGAGCGTTGCCATCGTGCCTTATCCCTTCACCGAGCCCGCCATCAGCCCGCGAACGAAATATTTGCCTGAAACCAGGTAGACGACCAGCGTCGGTATGGCGGCGATGAACGCGCCGGCGAAATGCACGTTGTATTCCTTGACGCCGGTGCTCGAATTCACGAGGTTGTTCAGCGCCACGGTGATCGGGAAGCTGCTGTAGTCGCTGAACGACGCGCCGAACAGGAAGTCGTTCCAGATGTTGGTGAATTGCCAGATCACCGAGACGACGATGATCGGCCCGCTGTTGGGCAGCAGCAGGCGAGCGAACAGGCGCCAGAAACCGGCGCCGTCCATGCGCGCCGAGCGCACCAGCTCGCCCGGAAACGCCGCGTAGTAGTTGCGAAAGAACAGCGTGGTGAAGCCGATGCCGTAGATCACGTGCACCAGCACCAGGCCCTTCACGGTGCCCGCCAGGTGCAGCAGGCCCAGCGTGTGCGCCATCGGGATCAGCACGATCTGGAACGGGATGAACACCGAGAACATCAGCAGCGCGAACACCACGTGCGCGCCGCGGAACCTGAACTGCGTGAGCACGTAGCCGTTGAAGGCGCCGAGCGCGGTCGAGATGGCGACCCCCGGCACGGCCATCAGGAAGCTGTTGATGAAGTAGGGCCGCAGGCCGGTGGCCTGCACGCCGATCTGCGCCAGGCTCCAGGCATCGCGCCACGGCTGCCAGGTGAACACCTGCGGCAGGCTCATCATGTCGCCGCTGCGGATCTCGTCGAGCGGTTTCACCGAGTTGACCAGCATCACGTACAGCGGCATCGCGAACAGCAGCGCGAAGCCGACCAGCACGGTGTACAGCAGCACGCGCGGCGCCGTGTTCCTGACAGTGCGCTCAGCCATGGCGTCCTCCGCCCTGCCGCGTCTCGCGCAGGATGTAGGGCACGACGACGATCGAGATGGCGATCAGCATCAGCACCGCGCTGGCCGCACCCACCGCCATCTCGTTGCGGGTGAAGGTGTACTGGTACATGAACAGCGACGGCAGCCAGCTGGCGCGGCCCGGGCCGCCGTTGGTGAGTGCGATCACCAGGTCGTAGGACTTGATCGCCATGTGCGCCAGGATCACGAAGGCTGAGATGAAGCTCGCGCCCAGTTGCGGGAAGATCACGCGCTGGTAGATGCGCCAGGCGCGCGCGCCGTCGAGCCGCGCGGCGTTGACGACTTCGGCGTCGACCCCGCGCAGGCCCGCCAGGAACAGCACCATCACGAAGCCCGAGGTTTGCCAGACCGCGGCGATCACGACGCAGTAGATGGCCAGGTCGCTGTCCTTGACCCAGCCGAACGCGAAGCTGCTCCAGCCGATCGCGTGCATCGATCGCTCCAGCCCGATGCTCGGGTCCATCAGCCATTTCCAGGCGGTGCCGGTGACGATGAACGACAAGGCCATCGGGTACAGGAAGATCGAGCGGAACAGGGCTTCGGCGCGGATCTTCTGATCGATCAGCACCGCCAAGCCCAGCCCCAGCACCGCGCACAGCACGATGTACAGGGTCGCGAAGATGCCGAGGTTCTTGACCGACAGCACCCAGTTGTTCAGGCCCATCAGGCGCACGTAGGCCTCGGGGCCGGACCAGGTGAGCACCGTCATCATCGTCGACGGCGTGAACGAGAGCCAGGCCGTGAAGGCGATGTAGCCGTAGACGCAGGCGCCGATCAGCAGCACGCTGGGCGACAACACCACTTTGGCGATGAACGGAGCTTTCATGCGGGTTTCGTGCAAGGACATCGGATCACGCCGACCGCACCCTCCCGACCCGAGAAGGCGCGAGGTCGAAGCGGCCGGCGAGCGCGGATCAGTTGTCGACCGCGACGACCATTTCCTTCACGGCCGTCTTGCTGTCGATCTGGCCGTTGAAGTGGCGCGTGATCACGTCGTAGAAGGCGTTCTTGATCGCGGCCGGCACGGCGTGGCCGTGCGCCATCGAACCGACCAGCGTGCCCTTGGCGTTGGCTTCGGCGAGGTCCTTGATGCCCTTCTTGCCGCAGTCGTCGAACGCGGTGTCGGGCACGTCGGTGCGCGCCGGCACCGAGCCTTTGACGACGTTGAAGGCCGACTGGAACGCCGGGTCCATCACCGCGCTGGCCATCTTGGCCTGGGCCACGGACTTGTCGGCGCCTACCTTGAACATCGCGAACTGGTCGGAGTTGAAGCTGACCATGCCCTGCGTGCCGGGGAAGCGGATGCAGGCGAAGTCGACCCCCGGCTTCTTCTTCGCGGCGAGAAACTCGCCCTTGGCCCAGTCGCCCATCATCTGGAAACCGGCCTTGCCGCTGATCACCATCGCCGAGGCGAGGTTCCAGTCGCGGTTGGAGAAGTCCTTGTCGACCAGCTTGCGCAACTGGCCCATGCGGTCGAAGACCTTCAGCATGGTGGCCGAGCCGAGCGCGGTCTTGTCTTTTTGAACCAGGGCCTTCTTGTAGAAGTCGATGCCGCCGGTGGTCAGCACGACGCTGTCGAACAGGGTCGCGTCCTGCCAGGCCTGGCCGCCGTGGGCCAGCCCGATGAAGCCGGCCTTCTGCACCTTCTGGGCCGCGGCGATGAACTCGTCGAAGTTGCTCGGCATCGTCGTGACGCCGGCCTTGGCCAGCACTTCCTTGTTGGCCCAGACCCAGTTGGTCGAGTGCACGTTGACCGGCGCGGCGATCCACTTGCCGTCGTATTTCGAGAAGGCCTGCAGCGCGGTCGGCACGATCTTGTCCCAGCCCTCTTTCGCGGCGACCGGGTTGAGGTCGGCGAGCACACCTTGCTTGGCCCAGTCCTGGATGTCGAAGCCGAGCAACTGCACGGCCGTCGGCGGGTTGCCGGAGGTGACGCGCGCGCGCACCGCGGTCATCGCGGCCTCGCCGCCGCCGCCGGCCACCGGCATGTCGTTCCACTTGACGCCTTGCTTCTCGAGGTTGCCCTTGAGCACGTTCAGCGCGGCCGCTTCACCGCCCGAGGTCCACCAGTGCAGCACCTCGACGCTTTGCTGTGCCGCGGCCAGACCGCTCAAGCTCAGCGCGCATGCAGCGACGATCAATTTCTT
>DASQOS010000311.1:0-2198 GCA_035644375.1 Rhizobacter sp. | reverse complement strand
TCCAGCAGCGCATTGGTGGCGACCGTCGTGCCCATCTTCACGCACTCGACCCGATCCGGCGTGATGGGCTCATCGGCTTTCAGCCCCAGCAAATGGCGCATGCCGGCCAGCGCCGCATCGCGGTACTGGCCGGGGTTCTCGCTCAGCAGCTTGTGCGTGACCAGGCTGCCGTCGGGCCGCCGGCCGACCACGTCGGTGAAGGTGCCGCCGCGGTCGATCCAGAACTGCCAGCGATCGGAAGGCGTAGCGGGAGTGGGCATCGGCAGGGGACAAAGTGGCAAGGCTGACCCGCATGGTACGCAGCACGGTCCGGCCGCGCACGTCCAGGCCCGGGTCTCGGGCGCTCGGGCAAACCCGTGGACGTCCCGGCTCGGCCGGGCCACGTCAAGCGCTCCGCGCGCTGCTGTCCTACACTCGCCACGCCGCTTGCTGGGTACGATGCTTGCGCGCGGCAGTCCGCGTTTGCGCCACAGGAGCTGGGTCTGTTCACGGATGGAATACACCGCCTCGCCCCCGAACAAGCCGACGCAGGCCCAGCCTGCGGGTAGCGCTGCCAGTGCCGAGGGCGTGCTCGAACCGCGCCTGGCCCTGGTGGTCTGCGACGACTGCTCCGCGGTGCATGAACGCATCACGCTGCAACGCGGCCAGGTGGCGCGTTGCCTGCGCTGCAATGCGTCGCTCGGGCGCGGCCACGTGGTGTCGGTGCAAGGCATGCTGGCCTTCGCGCTGGCGGCGTTGCTGTTCTTCATCATCGGCAACCTGATGCCGCTGGTCACGCTGGAGCTGCGCGGCGTGACCAGCGAAACGACCTTGGCCGGCGCCATCCGCCAGACCTGGAACACCGGCCAGCCGATGGTCGCGATACTGGCTTCGGCCACCGCGGTGATGTTTCCGCTGGTGATGATCGTGCTGCGCCTGTACGTGCTGCTGCCGCTGGTGGCCGGCTGGTTGCCGCGCGGCTTCGTTCCGGCCATGCACATGCTGCGCTTCGTCACGCAATGGAGCATGGTCGAGGTGTTCATGATGGGCGCGCTGGTGGCCATCGTGCGCAGCACCGGGCTGGCCAGCGTGCTGCCCGGGATGGGGCTGTTCGCGTACGGCGCTCTGACGCTGCTGCTGACCTCGATCACCGCTGCCGGCCTGCACACGCTGTGGAAGCTGGGAAGCGAGCTGCAGCAAGCCCGGAGTGCCGGATGAAGCGCCAGATCGACGCCGCGCGCCCCGATGCTTGGCCCGAGGTGCAGACCGGCGCGCAGCTGGGGGTGTACGGCTGCGACACCTGCGGCCGTGTGTCGCAGCTTGCCGGGCCGGCGCAGGCGCGCTCGGCGCTGCGACGCCTGTCCCTGCATTGCCCGCGTTGCGGCACCTCGTTGCGCCACTGCCGCTCGCACAGCCTGGAATACACCTGGGCCTGCCTGATCGCCGCGATGCTGCTCTACGTGCCGGCCAATACGCTGCCCATCATGTCCACCAGCAGCGTGTTCGGGCTCAGCCAGCACACCATCCTCGGCGGCATCGGCGAGCTGTGGAGCGGCGGCGACTGGGTGCTGGCGCTGATCGTGTTCGTCGCCAGCATCGTGGTGCCCATCGGCAAGATCTCGACGCTGCTGTTGCTGGCGCTCACGGCGCAACGCAAATCGCGCTGGTGCTCGCGCGAACGAACCCAGCTGTACCGCCTGGTCGAGGCGGTGGGCCACTGGTCGATGCTCGATGTCTTCGTGGTCGTGCTGGTCGTCGGCATGATCCGCTTCGGCGGCTTTGCCGGCGTGCAACCCGAACCCGGCTTGCTGGCCTTTGGCACGGTGGTGGTGCTGACCATGCTGGCCACCTCGAGCTTCGACACGCGGCTGCTGTGGCCCGAAGCATCGCAGCAGCGACAAGCCCATGACTGAAAACAACGACTCCGACCCCGTCAGCCCGCCCGCGCCGGCAGCGGCGCCCACGCCTTCGACGCCGGCGCCGGTGGTTCGCAAGTGGCATGGGCCGTCGCTGGTCTGGCTGGTGCCCATCATTGCGCTGGCGGTCGGCGTCTCGCTGGTCATCCGCAGCCTGATGTCGGCCGGCCCGCAGATCAACATCGACTTCCGCTCAGCCGACGGCGTGCGCCCCGGCAAGACCGAGGTGCGCTACAAAGAGGTGGTGATCGGGCGTGTGGAAGGCGTGGCCCTCAGCAAGGACAGCAAGCGCGTGCACGTGAC
>DASQOS010000310.1:0-10146 GCA_035644375.1 Rhizobacter sp. | reverse complement strand
TTTTCAATAAAAGATCGAATAAAAAACGTGTGCCGGAACCCGGCTGGCGGTTGATGAAACGCATGTTGTCACGCGTCAGGTCCTTGACGGAATAGATCTTCTGGGGGTTGCCCATGGCGACCATGAAGCCCTGATGGCGGGTCGCTACGTTGATCAGCTTTTGCGTTCCCACCGACAAGACGTGACCAAAGCGCGCCACCGAAGCCGCCTCAAAATCGCCGACGGCAATGTGAAAACCGGCCACGTCGCAGGCCCCATTTCGAAGCGACAGCAAGGCTTCGCCGCTGTCACAGTACTTGAGTTCGGTGGCAATGCCAGCGTTGGCCAGAAACGAATGTAAGAGCTCCATCGCGAAGCCATGACTCGCATGAATGCGCAACAAAGACGGCAGCGGCGACAAAACCTTCTCGATTTCGGCTTCCAGTTCGGAGGCCAAGGAGTCCAAAACCGGCGACAAGCGAGCGATGATTCGCCGATCGGCCCAAACGAGTTTTTCACCCAGTGGTGACAGATTGGAACCTTTGCCCCGTTCCATGTGCACGAGCCGGTCACCAAACAGGGCTTCTCCCTGCCGGATCAGCTCCCAGGCGTGCCGATAAGAAATATTGGAGGCCTGACAGGCGCTGGACAGGCTACCGTGTTCCTGAATCTTGACCAGCAATTCGACCACTCGAGGGGCGAGAGAGTTGCCGCCCGCTGGACGGATGGTCCATTGGGGTTTGATCGTGACTTCGTACATGTTTACGCTTAGGCTGTGGACCGCATATGAGTTGGGTGCGGGTGCTCATATTGCAACACAGGAAGATGGTGAGTAGATTACCTGCCACAAGCGTCCAAGAGCTTATGCTGAACATGACATATGAGACAAGTCGCCAAGGTGTCATCCGAAGGGGGCCAGGGGCTCCACTTTTTGATCCCATTTCGAGGGGGTCGGCTGATTGATTTTGACCTGTGTTCCCAGTGATTTGCTGAGTGCGACGAAGACCAAATTAAAACTGAGGCTTGTATGACCGCTGCTGTTATTCCCCCCGATGCCCAGATGCTCGCCACGGTTCGTGGCGTGCTGGCCGAGCGAGCTCACGAACCGGGTGCTTTGCTGCCGGTGCTTCACGGTGTGCAAGACGCGCTGGGGTATGTCCCTCGCGATGCGGTGGCCGAAATTGCTGTTGCACTGAACCTGTCACGCGCCGAAGTTCATGGCGTGATCACCTATTACCACTACTTCCGGTCCGAGCCGGCTGGTCGCAGCGTGGTGCAGATTTGTCGCGCCGAGTCATGCCAGGCCATGGGTGCCGAAGCCTTGCTCGAGCATGCGTCGAAGAGCCTGGGCTGCGGTGTGCACGTCACATCCAAAGACGGCGCGTTCACGCTTGAGCCGGTTTATTGTCTTGGCCTGTGTGCCTCGTCACCCGCCATCGTGATCGGCGACGATGTGCATGGCCGGGTCACGAAACAAGGTTTTGACGAATTGATCGCAGAAGTACGGAGCGCCGCATGACCACCACTGTGTATGTTCCTTGCGATTCGGCCGCATTGGCGGCAGGCGCCGATCGGGTGGCGCGCAAGCTCACCGAGTTGATCGCCGAGCGCAAGCTTGATGCGAAGATCGTTCGCAACGGCTCGCGTGGGCTGTTCTGGCTGGAGCCGATGCTTGAGGTCGCTACGCCGAAGGGGCGTGTGGCCTATGGCCCGGTCAAGCCCGCCGATGTGGCCGGGCTGCTCGATGCAGGTCTGCTCAGCGGTGGCGCGCATGCCTTGAACCTCGGGTTGACCGACGAAATTCCGTACCTCAAGAAACAGCAGCGGCTGACATTCGCCCGCATGGGCATCACGGATCCGCTGTCTTTGGCCGACTACGAAGCGCACGAAGGCTTCGTGGGTCTGCGCAAAGCGCTTGCCATGAGCCAGGCCGACATCGTTCAGCAGGTACTCGACTCCGGACTGCGCGGTCGCGGCGGTGCCGCCTTCCCTGCCGGCATCAAATGGAAGACAGTGCTTGGCGCATCAGCGCCGCAGAAGTACATCGTCTGCAATGCCGACGAAGGCGATTCGGGCACGTACTCCGACCGCATGACGATGGAAGGCGATCCTTTCGTGCTGATCGAAGGCATGACCATCGCTGGCGTCGCCGTCAGCGCGACCATCGGCTACATCTACGTTCGCTCCGAGTACCCGCATTCCATCGCGGCGCTGAACAAGGCGATCGAAATCGCCGAAAAGGCGAACTTTCTGGGCGACAACATCCTCGGCTCGGGCCGCAACTTCAAGCTGATCGTTCGTAAGGCTGCCGGCGCTTACGTGTGCGGCGAAGAAACGGCGCTGCTCGAAAGCCTGGAAGGCAAGCGCGGGGTGGTGCGCGCCAAGCCGCCGTTGCCGGCGCTCGAAGGCCTGTTCGGCAAGCCGACCGTGGTCAACAACGTCATCACGCTGGCAACCGTGCCGATCATCCTGGCGCGTGGCGCGCAGTTCTACAAAGACTTCGGCATGGGCCGCTCGCGCGGCACGCTGCCTTTCCAGTTGGCCGGCAACATCAAGAATGGCGGCCTGATTGAAGTGGCGTTCGGCGTCACGCTGCGCGAATTGATGTACGACTACGGCGGTGGCTCGGCCACAGGCCGACCCATCAAGACGGTGCAAGTGGGTGGCCCGCTGGGTGCCTATGTCCCCGAGTCGCAATGGGACATTCCGATGGATTACGAAGCCTACGCAGCGGTTGGCGCGGTGGTCGGTCACGGTGGCATCGTGGTGCACGATGACACCGCCGATTTGGCGCAGCTGGCGCGTTACGCGATGGAATTCTGTGTGCTCGAGTCGTGTGGCAAATGCACACCCTGCCGCATCGGGTCCACGCGCGGCGTAGAAGTCATCGACAAGATCGTGAAAAACCAGAATCGTGCCCAGCAAGTCATCTTGTTGCGCGATCTGTGCGACACGATGGTCAACGGTTCTCTGTGCGCGATGGGCAGCATGACGCCCTATCCGGTGCTGTCTGCACTGAATCACTATCCGCAAGACTTCGGTCTTGCCGTGCCTGACAAGCACGCGGCCTGAACAAGGAGTCCACCATGCTCGATCAATTGAGAGATACCGACTACGGCACCCCGAAGCGTGAGTCCACACAGGAAGTCACGCTCGAAATCGACGGTGTGTCTGTCACCGTTCCGAAGGGAACGTCCTTGATGCGTGCTGCGATGGATTCGGGCACGCAGATTCCCAAGCTGTGCGCAACCGACAGCCTGGAGCCATTCGGCTCATGCCGTTTGTGCCTGGTTGAGATCGAAGGCCGCCGCGGCTTCCCGGCGTCTTGCACCACACCTGCCGAAGCCGGCATGAAGGTCCGCACCCAGACGCCCAAGCTGCAGGATCTGCGCAAGGGCGTCATGGAGTTGTACATCTCCGACCATCCGCTGGACTGCCTGACCTGTGCTGCCAACGGCAACTGTGAATTGCAGGATATGGCGGGCGTGACGGGCCTGCGCAACGTGCGCTATGGCTTCGATGGCGCCAACCACTTGAAGGACGTGAAGGACGAGTCGAACCCGTATTTCACTTACGACCCCTCGAAGTGCATTGTCTGCAACCGCTGCGTTCGCGCTTGTGAAGAAACTCAGGGCACCTTCGCGCTGACCATCAGCGGCCGTGGTTTTGAATCGCGTGTGTCACCGGGGCAAGACGAGCCGTTCATGGAGTCGGAATGCGTGAGCTGCGGCGCTTGCGTGCAGGCTTGCCCGACCGCCACCTTGACCGAAAAATCGGTGATCTGGTTGGGCCAGGCCGAACACAGCCTGACCACCACCTGCGCCTACTGCGGTGTGGGTTGCGGCTTCAAGGCCGAAATGAAGGGCACCGAAGTCGTCCGCATGGTGCCGTGGAAAGACGGCAAGGCCAACGAAGGCCACTCGTGCGTGAAGGGCCGCTTTGCCTGGGGCTATGCGACCCACCAGGACCGCATGCTCAAGCCGATGATCCGCAAGGCGATCACCGACCCGTGGCAAGAAGTGAGCTGGGACGAGGCAGTGACCTACGCTGCCAGCGAGTTCCGCCGCATTCAGGCCAAGTACGGCCAGGACTCCATCGGCGGCATCACCTCGTCGCGTTGCACCAACGAAGAAACCTACCTGGTTCAGAAACTGGTGCGCGCCGCGTTCGGCAACAACAACGTCGACACCTGTGCGCGTGTCTGCCATTCACCGACGGGTTATGGCCTGAAACAGACGCTGGGCGAATCGGCCGGCACGCAGACCTTCAAGTCGGTCGAGAAGTCCGACGTCATCATGGTGATCGGCGCCAACCCGACGGATGGCCACCCGGTGTTCGCCTCGCGCATGAAGCGCCGCCTGCGCCAGGGCGCCAAGCTGATCGTGGTCGACCCGCGCCAGATCGACATCGTGAACGGGCCGCATATCCGCGCCGACTATCACCTGAAGTTGAAGCCCGGCACCAACGTGGCCGTCGTTTCGTCGATGGCGCACGTGATCGTGACCGAAGGTCTGGTCGACGAAGCCTTCGTTGCCGAGCGTTGCGACATGAAGTCGTTCAACGAGTGGCGCGATTTCGTGTCGCGTCCCGAGAACTCGCCAGAAGCCATGGAAGCCGTGACGGGCGTGCCGGCCGACGAGTTGCGCGGTGCGGCACGGTTGTTTGCCAAGGGATACGACGGCCACAAGAACGGCGCGATCTACTACGGTCTTGGCGTGACCGAGCATGCCCAAGGTTCGACCACGGTGATAGGCATCGCCAACTTGGCGATGGCCACCGCCAACGTCGGTCGCGAAGGGGTGGGCGTGAACCCGCTGCGTGGACAGAACAATGTGCAGGGCGCGTGCGACATGGGCTCGTTCCCGCATGAGCTGCCCGGCTACCGCCACGTGTCGGACACCACGACGCGTCAGCTGTTCGAAAACGCATGGAACGTTGAGTTGAGCGCTGAGCCCGGCCTGCGCATCCCGAACATGTTCGACGCCGCGTTGTCAGGCAGTTTCAAGGCGCTGTATTGCGAAGGCGAGGACATCGTTCAATCGGACCCCGACACGCAGCACGTGGCCTCGGCCATGATGGCGATGGAATGCATCGTCGTGCAGGACTTGTTCCTCAATGAAACCGCCAAGTACGCACACGTGTTTTTGCCGGGTTCGTCGTTCCTCGAAAAGGACGGTACCTTCACCAACGCCGAACGCCGCATCTCGCGCGTTCGCAAGGTGATGCCGCCCAAGGCCGGATACGCCGACTGGGAAGTCACCCAGCTGCTGGCTAACGCGCTCGGCTATCCGATGAACTACAAGCACCCGGAAGAGATCATGGCCGAGATCGCGTCGCTGACCCCGACCTTCCGCGGTGTCAGCTACGCCAAGCTCGATCAGCTCACCAGCGTGCAATGGCCTTGCAACGATGAAGCGCCTGAAGGCACGCCGACGATGCACATCGACACTTTCGTGCGCGGCAAGGGCAAGTTCATCATCACGAAGTACGTGGCGACGGACGAGAAGGTCACGCAGAAGTTCCCGCTGATCCTGACCACAGGGCGCATCCTGTCGCAGTACAACGTGGGGGCGCAGACCCGGCGCACGCCGAACAACGAATGGCACAGTGAAGACCGGCTGGAAATCCACCCGCACGATGCCGAAGAACGTGGCATCAAGGCCAACGACTGGGTCGGTATCAAGAGTCGCGCGGGCGAGACCGTTCTGCGTGCCGTGGTGACCGAGCGCATTCAGCCGGGCGTCGTCTACACAACCTTCCACTTCCCCGAATCGGGTGCCAACGTGATCACCACGGACAACTCGGACTGGGCGACCAATTGCCCTGAGTTCAAGGTGACCGCAGTGCAAGTCATGCCCGTGATGCAGCCCTCGGCCTGGCAACAGGAATACAGCCGCTTCAGCCGCCTGCAAGAAGAATTGCTTCAGAAGCGGCTTGAAGAGGGTGAGGTCGTGTCGGCCAAATGAACCCGAGTGATGCCGTTCTGCTGCGCGGGGGTGCTGAACGCTTAAAGGTTCAAGGCACTCGCAGCGGGCGGCGGTTCGAGGGGGACGACTGGGTTGCCGAGGAGGTGCCGGTCGCGCTGGAGTTCAACGGCATCTCGCACACCGTGATGCTCGCAACGCCGCTCGATCTCGAAGATTTCGCGCTGGGGTTCTCGCTCAGCGAAGGCATCCTCGATGACCGCAGTCAGCTCTACGACATCGAGCAGGAAACAAGCGCCGAGGGCATCACGGTCAAGCTCGACGTGGCCAGCGCTGCATTTGCGCGGCTGAAGGACAGGCGCCGCTCGATGAGTGGTCGCACCGGCTGCGGTTTGTGCGGCACCGAAAGCTTGTCGCATGTGTGCCGCGTGCTTCCCACATTGCCCGATGGCGACTCGTATCGCAGCCAGGCGATCGGTCGCGCGATGAAAGAGATGCGCGCACTTCAGGTGGTGCAAAAAGCCACCGGTGCCGTGCACGCAGCCGCCTGGTGTGACGCGCAGGGCGCGGTCAAATGTCTGCGTGAAGACGTTGGCCGGCACAACGCCCTCGACAAGCTGATCGGTGCCTTGGCGCACAGCGATCTCGATGTGGCCCATGGCTTCATTGCCGTGACCAGCCGCGCGAGCTTCGAGATGGTCCAAAAGACCGCGATCGCCGGTGTGCCGCTGCTCGCGGCGGTCTCGGCGTCGACGTCACTGGCGGTGGCCACGGCCAAGCAGTGCCGCATGACCTTGCTGGGTTTTGTGCGTGATGATGATTTCGTCGTCTACGCGCACCCCGAACGAATTCAATCTTGAATGTGAACGAAGACTTTTCATGAGCAACGACCAAAACATCCTGATCCGCATGGCCAACCAGATTGGCAGTTTCTTTGAAGCCATGCCGGACCGTGCTGAAGCGCTGCAAGACGTCGCCACGCACCTCAAAAAGTTCTGGGCCCCGCGCATGCGCCAGGACCTGCTGGCCCATGTCGACGCGCACGGTGCAGATGACCTGCACTTCATGGTGGCAGAAGCGGTCAGCGTTCACCGCAGCGCCATCGTTTGACAACACCGGGTCAGGCTCGCCACCCCGGCGGCACGGGCCCTGACAAGGTGCTGCGTGGCAGCGCGGGCGGCATCAACCGTTCGGCGCGCCGGCCTTGATTGACCGCAGCGGTCAGTTGCGCGATCGCGGCTTCCGGGTCAGCGACCTGCGTGATGCCGCGCAACACCGCCACACCTGCGGCCCCGCAGCGAACCGCTTCGATGCTGCGGTTCACGTCCATGCCGGCGATAGCGACCACAGGTGTCTGCAACACGGTGCACCAGTAGGCCAAATTGCCTGCGCCTTGAGGCCACCATGGCATGTCCTTGGTCGTCGTGGCATGAATCGGTCCGCAGGCGATGTAGCTGGGCCCCAGCGCATGGGCTCGGCACACCTCCCAGAAGCAGTGCGAACTCAATCCGAGTCGCAGGCCTGCTGAGCGCAGGGCGTTCAGGTCTGCGGTCTGAATGTCTTGCTGTCCCAGGTGGACGCCGTATGCGCCATGTTCCAGTGCGAGCTGCCAGTGGTCGTTGATGAACAACTGCGCATTGACGGCAGATGCCGCACGCACGCTGCGCTGAATTTCCTGTCCCAGATTTGCGGTGGACGCCTCCTTGATGCGCAGCTGCACGGTGCGCACGCCGGCCTTCAACACCCGCTCGACCGATGCGGAACTGTCGACCACCGGGTACAGGCCCAACCAGGCATTGCTCAGCGCCGCGAAGCTCGTGGCGGCAGACGCAAGCTCTGTTTGCAGAAAGGGCAACGCCGCTGCATTCAGGCCAAAACCGATGTGCGACCGTGAAGCAGCATCGGTCGGTGAATCGCGACTGATCGACATCTTGGCCAGTACCGCAGCGTCGGCATGACAAAAACCAAGTGCCAGTGCCGCCGCGGCAGATGCTGCAAATCGGTAAGCCGAATCTTCGGGACGCTGGCGTCCTGTGTTCGGCAAGCTCAACCAGCCGCTGGCTTGGGGCGTGTCCAGCCAGTCCCAAGCAAAAGGAGGGTTCTCTGTCCCCACGATGACAACGCCCTGAGCGCCGAGGGCACGAAGGTCGGCCGCCAAAGACTGCGGGTTATCGCGGCCGACTGCTGCGCCTTGCTGCAAAAGCCAGGCAGCTTCAGCGACGCCGAGCGTGACCAGCGTGGCTCGCGGGAGCAGTTCTGCGATCAGCGCGACGCGCATGGCCTCGTGCTCACCGGCCTGGAAGGCCGAATGAGCATGAAGAAGCGGCCCCATCACCACGGCGGTTCGCCGCTGCTGGCGCAGGCGATCGATGCAATGCAACACCAGCTTGAGGTTCTCGACGCTTCCCAGGACACCGGTCTTGATGACCTGCGGTGGGGCATCGAGACCCAGCGCGTCGAGTCGAGTTTGCAAGGAGGCCTGTGGCACGGGCTGCGCCTGGCCGCTGGTGAAGGAATGCGCTGCTGCATGGGTTGCAAAGGCCTGGTGGCCGCGAACCTCGAAGGCCTCGAACATCTCTGAGTCGCGGCCGGCATCGGCGTCAGATCCTCCAACGCTCCAGACAATGGGGTTGTTCACTCGTCAAATCTCGAAGGGCCGGCCGCCGACCGGCGTGGTCGCCGCGGCAAAGTCTTGCGGCGCCAACAGTCCGCTGCGGTAGCCGAGTCGCCCGGACTCGATGGCTAGGCGGAACGCGTGCGCCATGCTGACCGGGTCGGCGGCTTGCGCAACCGCGGAATTCAACAGCACGGCGTTGAAGCCCAGTTCCATCGCTTGCGTGGCATGCGACGGCCGGCCGATGCCGGCATCGACGATCAAGGTGATGTCAGGCAAGCGGGCCCGCAGCGTGCGCAACGCCCAAGGATTGATCAAGCCTTGCCCGGAGCCGATCGGTGCACCCCACGGCATCAGGATGCGGCAGCCGGCATCGCAAAGTCGTTGCGCGCTGACGAGGTCGTCGGTGCAGTAAGGGAAGACTTCAAAGCCGTCTTTCACCAACTGTGAGGCGGCCTCCAGCAGCTCCCAGGGGTCAGGCTGCAGCGTGTGCTCGTCGCCCACCACCTCCAGCTTGATCCAAGCGGTGTCCAGCAGTTCGCGCGCCATGTGCGCCAGCGTGACGGCCTCGCGCGCGCTGCGGCAGCCGGCGGTATTGGGCAGCAGGCGAACTCCGCTGGCGCGGATGATCTCGATGAAACCGTTGTCTGCGGCGCCCGCGGCGAGCTGTCGCTTCAGGCCCAATGTCACGACCTGTGCGCCGGCCGCGGTGATCGACTCACGCAGCACCTGAGGTGATGGATAGCCGGCAGTGCCCAGCAGAAAGCGGCTGCTGAGCAAGGCGTCGGCTAACAAGAAATCACCCTTGGAATCCATTCAACCTCCCACGATGGCTTGAAAGCAGGTGATCTTGGCGCCTGGCCGCAAGACGAAGGTGTCGCGGGAATTTCGCGCGACGAATTCGCCATCGACCGCGGTGGCCACTGCTTGCGGTGCATGGCCCAGCGTTGCCAGCAGTTGGGCCAAGCTGGCCCCGGCAGGCAGCTGATGGAGGTCACCATTCACCGTCACCGCAGACCGTGCGTGCGGACCGTCGATGCGCTGGTTCATGCAGAGTGCTCCTCTAGGCCGGCAAAGCTCGAACTCAAGCCGTGCAGGGCATCCTCCACCATGGCCGGCGCGATCAACCAGCCATGGCGGAAAAGCCCGTTGAGACGGGTCAAGCCCGGCTGGGTTTCATGGTGCGGCAGGTTGTCGGGCAAAGCCGGGCGCAGGTTGGTTTCCATGTGGACGATGCGGCCTTCGGCCAGTTCTGGCAACACGCTGTGCGCTGCGCTCAGCAAGGCCAGGGCAGTGCGGACCGACATGGGGGAGCGGTCTTCTGATTCGATCTCGCTGGCACCCACCACCACGACATTGTCGGGGCGTGGCACGAGATAGACACGTGATCGCGGATGCAGCAGGCGCAGCGGCCGCCGCAGCATCAGACCCGGGGCATGAACCCACAAGATCTCTCCGCGCACCCCACGCAGAGGCAAGTCTGGGCGCGCTCCGAGGCCGCGCACGTCGAACACCCAGTCGAAGTGCTCGCCATCGATGCGGCGCGGCGCGAGTTGTTGCACTGGGTGAGACCAGCGCCAGACAACACCGCGCTGGGTGGCGCCATCGGCCAGTGCGTGCATGGCCTGC
>DASQOS010000309.1:0-2235 GCA_035644375.1 Rhizobacter sp. | reverse complement strand
GAAAAGAGCCGTCAATCCGAGGGGGCGGTGCTTGGTCATGGGGTCTTTGAAGGGCGTGGAAATGGGATCGACGCAGGCTCTGTGCGTCAAGGGCTTGTTGTCGACAGGTGCGCCGCGGCGGCGCCGCGCAATTGCGCGAAGCGCTGCAGCACGCGCGGCACATAGGCCACGGTCTCGGCAAACGGCGGGATGCTGTAGCGGTGTCGGACCACCGTGGCGGCGCCCGCGTTATAAGCGGCGAGTGCCAGCGCGGTGTCTTGCCCGAACTGGTCGAGCAGGCGCCTCAGGTGCCGGGCGCCGGCATGGATGTTTTGCCGCGCGTCGAAGGGGTCGGTCACACCGTAGCTCTGCGCGGTGGCGGGCATCAGTTGCATCAACCCTTGAGCCCCGCGCGGCGACACCGCGCGTGCGGCATAGCCGGACTCTGTGGCGATCATGGCGTGCAGCAGCTCGGGCGCAATGCCCTGTGCGCTGGCTGCCTGGCGCACGATCTCGATCAGCTGCCCGTCTTGTGCCGGGCTGTCGGCGCGGCGTGTGCCGCCGCTGCGCCGTGTCGGGTTCGCCGGCAACAGGGGGGCCGTGTCGGCCGTGTGTTCGAGCAGCAGTCGCGCGCTCGGCTCCCAGTCACGGTCCGACAGTCGAATGGCCCCGCTCTGGTCATCGATCAGAAAGATGGCATCGCGCTGCGATGCCACGCATGCGCCATGCAGCGCCAGCCCGGCCAGGCACGGCGCGACCGACCGCAGGGCCACGCTTCTGAGAGAGTCAACAACAAACGCGAACATGTCCACGGCGATCCATCCCGAGCGGAGAAGGACAAGGTAGCAGCGGCATGTGACAGCCGTATCACACAGCACGCACAATCTTCGCTGCAGGCTTGTCACGCATGTGGATGCCCGTTCATGTCGGGGCAGAACCGAGGCCGCCGGCAGGGCCACCGCGGCCGGGTTCGTGCAGGGGCCTGGGTGCAGGCCGTGGCCTTCAACGAACCTCTGGCTCAGGACTTCCAGAAGCGCCGCGCCTCGGCGACCTGTTTCAGCGCCTCGTGCGCTTGCGCGGCGGTGGTGAGCAAGTAGCCGCGCAGATACCCGGCCGCAAAAAGCGCTTCGGGGTGGTGTTCGGCGTCCTCGCGAAACTTGCCCGCGGCCACGGCCACGTCGTTGTGCATTCCCAATGCATCTTGTGCTGGACGCAGATGGTCTAAATAGCGCTGCGCGGCCTTTTCGCTCCACAGGGGTGCGACGAACTCGGCCAGGTAGCGCAGCCGCTTCAGGCGCTTGCGCACCTGGTGCTGCTCGGCGGCAGGCAGGGCCGCAAAGCGCTTCCCGCCTCGAACCACCTGCTGGTGCAGTTTCGAGAGACGTTTGCAGACCAGGTTCAGGGCTTGGCCATGCGAGGTATCGTCCAGGCTTTGCATTTCACACAGTGCAAACGCCAGAAGCCCGATCAGGGCGGCTTGAAACCTGGCGTCTCGCACGGCCTCGGCCGGTTGAACGGTCGCGCGCGTGGTGTGCCATTCGAGCCTTGGCGCTGCGGCTTGCTCAAGAAGGGGGCGCACGGTCTGCGCGACGGTTTCGTTGTCGCGCACCTCCCCCAGCCGGGAAAAAACATCGTGCAAGACCCGCTCCCACTGCGCATTCACGCCGTCGGTCAGCGGGCCGAGCTCGCGCAATGCCGTTCGAAGCCGGCGCAGGCCCACGCGAAGCAGGTGGATGTGGTCTGCATCGGTACTGCCGGACGCGATCTCGCTCGCATTGCCCAGCACCTGATCGAGCGCAGAGCGCAGCGTGGCGCGCAGCAATCGCTCGCCGCTCATGCGCTTGTCGAGTTTCGCGTGCTCTGCCTTGACCGGGTGACCATGGGCCTGGTGCGCGGCGAGCATCGCACCGCGCCTGGATTTGGAGATCGTGTTCAGCCACAGCCCGCCGTGCTGGCTCCACGCCTGGGCCAAGGCGAACAGCGCTTGCGGATCTCCCGATTTGTATTCGAATTCCAGTTCGCAGATCGGAGCCGATCGGTCGCCTGCGCGAACCGCGCCGAGATCGAGCGCGCATGCCACTTTGGCGCCAAGCGGCTCCAGGGTGCACAGACGACGCAGCACATCGGTGGTGTAAAGCTCGGCGAGTTCGGGGCCGTGCGCCTGCGTCAGCACCTGGTTCAGCGCGGCCCCGGCGTCGCTGCCCGCGTGGCGGCTCACATCGAGCATGGGCTTGTCGCCGGGTCTGACGCGCAAGC
>DASQOS010000308.1:0-3308 GCA_035644375.1 Rhizobacter sp. | reverse complement strand
CACGCTCTCCCCGATCTTCGCGGCCCCGGCAACGTGCCGACCGGCGCCTTGCGCGGCGTCGTGGCGATGCTCAAGCTGCTGCGCGACCAGTACCCGACCGTGCACGGCGCGTGCGTCTTCGATGCCAAGGGCAAGACCTTTCGCGACGACTGGTATGCCGAGTACAAGGCCAATCGCGCGGCCATGCCCGAGGACCTGGCACTGCAGATCGAGCCGATCCACGAGGTCGTCAAATTGCTCGGCTGGCCGGTGCTCAGCGTGCCCGGCATCGAGGCCGACGACGCGATCGGCACGCTGTCGTGCGTGGCAGCGCGCAGCGGCCACCCGGTGGTCATCTCCACCGGCGACAAGGACATGGCGCAACTGGTCAACGGACAGGTGTCGCTGATCAACACGATGGCCAAGCCGCCCGAGATCCTCGACGTGGTCGGCGTGGCCGCCAAGTTCGGCGTGCCGCCGGACCGCATCATCGATTACCTGGCCTTGATCGGCGACACCGTCGACAACGTGCCGGGCGTCGACAAGGTCGGCCCGAAAACCGCGGTGAAATGGATCGCCGAACACGGCTCGCTCGAAGGGGTGATGGCCGCGGCGGCCGGCATGAAGGGCGTGGTCGGCGAGAACCTGCGCAAGGCACTCGACTGGTTGCCGCAAGGGCGGCGCCTGGTCACGGTGGTCACCGATTGCGACCTGACGGGCCACGTGATGGACTGGCCGGAATTCGAATCGCTGGCGCTGCGCGAGATCGACAAGCCGGCGCTGCTGGCGTTCTACGAGCGCTATGGCTTCAAGAGCCTGCGCAAGGAACTGGAAACGTCGATGGCGGGCGACCTGCCGGTGTCGGTGGCGGTGCCGGCACAAAAGCCCTTCATCAGTGCCAATGGCGATCTGTTCGATGAACCGGAGCCGTCGCCTGCCGCGGCTGCGCCTGCGGCCACAGCGCCGAACGACAAGCGCTACGACACCATCCTGAGCTGGGACGCGCTCGATGCGTGGATCGAACGCGTCAAGGCGGCGCCGCTGACCGCCGTCGACACCGAGACCGATTCGCTCGACGCGGTGAAGGCGCGCATCGTCGGCATCTCGTTCGCGACCGAGCCCGGCGTGGCCGCCTATGTGCCGCTGCGCCACGACTACGCCGGTGCGCCCGAGCAGCTGCCGATCGACGCGGTGCTGGCCAAGCTGAAGCCCTGGCTGGAAGACGCCAAGTACCCGAAGCTCGGCCAGCACATCAAGTACGACATGCAGGTGCTGGCCAGCCACGGCATCGTGGTCGACGGCTTCGTGCACGACACGATGCTGCAAAGCTACGTGCTCGAAGCGCACAAGCCGCACAGCCTGGAAAGCCTGGCGCAGCGCCACCTCGGCCGCAGCGGCCTGAGCTACGAAGACGTGTGCGGCAAGGGCGCGAATCAGATCCCGTTCTCGCAGGTCGACATCGACAAGGCCGCGCTCTACTCGGGCGAAGACAGCGAGATGACGCTGCACGTGCACCAGGCGCTGTGGCCTCAGCTGGAGGCCCATCCCGCGCTGCGCTACGTCTACGAGCACATCGAGATGCCGGTGACGACGATCCTGCAGCGCATCGAACGTACCGGCGTGCTGATCGACTCGGCGCTGCTGGCCGCGCAAAGCCAGCAGCTCGGCGAACGCATGGTGGTGCTGGAGCGCGAGGCGCACGAGCTGGCCGGCCAGCCGTTCAACATGGGCTCGCCCAAGCAGGTCGGCGACATCCTGTTCACCAAGCTCGGGCTGCCGGTGGTGAAGAAGACCGCCAGCGGCGCGCCGAGCACCGACGAAGAGGTGTTGGACAAGCTGGCCGAAGACTTTCCGCTGCCGGCCAAGCTGCTGGAGCACCGCAGCCTGTCCAAGCTGAAGGGCACCTACACCGACAAGCTGCCGCTGATGGTGAACGCCGCCACCGGCCGTGTGCACACCAACTATGCGCAAGCCGTGGCGGTGACAGGGCGGCTGTCCAGCAACGACCCGAACCTGCAGAACATCCCGATCCGCACGCTGGAAGGGCGCCGTGTGCGCGAGGCCTTCATCGCGTCACCGGGGCATGTGATCGTCAGCGCCGACTACTCGCAGATCGAGTTGCGCATCATGGCGCACATCAGCGACGACCCGGCGCTGTTGAGCGCGTTCGCCGAAGGCATCGACGTGCACCGCGCGACGGCGGCCGAGGTGTTTGGCGCGGAGCTGGACGCGGTGTCCAGCGAACAACGCCGCTACGCCAAGACCATCAACTTCGGGCTGATCTACGGCATGGGCGCATTCGGCCTGGCGTCCAGCCTGGGCATCGAGCGCAGCGCGGCCACCGCCTACATCGAGCGTTACTTCATGCGTTACCCGGGCGTCAAACGCTACATGGACGAAACGCGTTTGTCGGCCAAGGAAAAGGGCTATGTCGAAACGCTGTTCGGCCGCCGCATCTACCTGCCCGAGATCAACGGTGGCAACGGCCCGCGCCGCAGCGGCGCCGAGCGCCAGGCCATCAACGCGCCGATGCAGGGCACGGCCGCCGACCTGATCAAGCTGGCGATGATCGCGGTGCAGGGCGAACTCGACCGGCGCTTGCTCAGAACCAAGATGGTGATGCAGGTGCACGACGAACTGGTGTTCGAGGTGCCCGAAGCCGAGCTGGAATGGGCGCGTGTGGAAGTGCCGCGGCTGATGGCCGGTGTCGCGCAGTTGAAGGTGCCGCTACTCGCCGAGGTGGGTGTTGGCGACAACTGGGACAAAGCCCACTGACAACAGTTATTTCGGCGCTTCGCCGTTGATAAAGGCCGCCACATCGTTCAGAGCCGGCGCCAGCCAGCGCAGCGGCTGCGCGAAGGCGCCGATCAGCGTCAGGTGGTCGACCCGTTCGTAGAGGTGCAGCGTGACCGGCACGCCGGCCGTCTGCAAACGCGTCGCGAGGCCCACGCTGTTGCGCTGCGGATTGACCAGCGAATCTTTCTCGGCCGCAGCCAGAAAGCTGCGCGGCGATCCGGCCAGCGCGAACTCGATCGGTTGCGAATTCGGCGGGTAGTCGGGGTGGAAGAACACCGGCTTCGCGTCGAGGTTGTCGATCGGATAGAAGTCATAGGGGCCGGCCAGGCCGATCCAGCCGGCCAGTTCGGCGGGCGAATGCCCGGTGGCCTTCAGCCAGCGCGCGTCGAGCGCCAGCATGGCGGCGTTGTAGCCGCCGGCGCTGTGGCCCATCACGAACACGCGCTTCGGGTTGCCGCCGAGCGACGCCGCTTGTTCCAGGCCATAGGCCAGGGCCTGGGCGCTGTCCTTCAGGAAGTCGGGGTAGCGCACTT
>DASQOS010000307.1:0-4840 GCA_035644375.1 Rhizobacter sp. | reverse complement strand
CAACATGCCTCCGTTCGCCACCGGCGAAACCGGCCGCGTGGGCACACCGAAGCGCCGCGAAATCGGCCACGGCCGTCTGGCCAAGCGCGCTCTTGTGGCCGTGCTGCCAGACCGCAGCGACTTCCCTTACTCGATGCGTGTCGTATCGGAAATCACTGAGTCCAACGGTTCGTCGTCGATGGCGTCGGTGTGTGGTGGCTGCCTGGCGCTGATGGATGCGGGCGTGCCGCTGAAAGCCCACGTGGCCGGTATCGCCATGGGCCTGATCAAGGACGGCAACCGCTTCGCGGTGCTGACCGACATCCTGGGTGATGAAGATCACCTCGGTGACATGGACTTCAAGGTGGCGGGCACGACCACAGGTGTGACGGCGCTGCAGATGGACATCAAGATCCAGGGCATCACCAAGGAAATCATGCAGGTGGCGCTGGCGCAAGCCAAGGAAGCCCGATTGCATATCCTCGGCAAGATGGTCGAAGCGATGGGTGGTGCCAAGACCGAAGTGTCCGAATTTGCGCCGCGCCTGTACGTGATGAAGATCAACCCCGAGAAGATTCGTGACGTCATCGGCAAGGGCGGTGCGGTGATCCGTGCGCTGACCGAAGAAACCGGCACGCAGATCGACATTGGTGAAGACGGCACGATCACCATCGCCTCCACCGACAGCGTGAAGGCGGAGCTGGCCAAGAAGAAGATCGCCGAGCTCACCGCCGAAGTGGAAGTGGGCAAGATCTACGAAGGCCCGATCACCAAGATTCTGGAGTTCGGTGCGCTGGTGAACTTGCTGCCGGGCAAGGACGGCCTGCTGCACATCAGCCAGATCGCGCACCAGCGCGTCGAGAAGGTGACCGACTTCCTGAAGGAAGGCCAGATCGTCAAGGTCAAGGTGCTGGAGACCGACGAAAAGGGCCGCGTCAAGCTGTCGATGAAAGCGCTGCAAGAGCGCGAACCGCAGCCAGCACACGACTGATGAGCCCGTGCCGCCGCAAGGCGGCCTTCGTCCTGGAGCCCCCTTCATGAAAGCCATTGAGATCGCGACCTACGGCGCGCCCGAGGTACTGCGCCTGACTCAACGCTCGACGCCTGTGGTCAAGGCGGGCGAGTTGTTGATTCAGGTCGCGGCATCGGGCGTGAACCGGCCGGATGTGTTGCAGCGAAAAGGCCGCTATCCGGTGCCTCCTGGCGCTTCGGATTTGCCGGGCCTGGAGGTTGCGGGAACGATCGTTGAAGGTGACAAGGATGCGATGGCGGCTGCCGGGCTGGCGGTTGGCGATCGCGTGTGCGCGCTGGTGGCAGGCGGCGGGTATGCCGAAATGTGCGCCGCGCCGGTCGAGCAGTGTTTGCCGGTTCCCAAGGGCCTGACCGACATAGAGGCCGCAAGCTTGCCGGAAACCTTCTTCACCGTGTGGTCCAACGTGTTCGATCGTGCGCGCCTGCAGCCCGGCGAAACGCTGTTGATTCAAGGCGGTACGAGCGGCATTGGCGTCACCGCCATCCAGTTGGCCAAGGCCTGGGGCGCGAACGTGATCGCCACGGCTGGCAGCGACGACAAGTGCGCGGCCTGTCTGAAGCTCGGTGCTGACCATGCGATCAATTACCGCACGCAGGACTTTGCGGTCGAAGTGCAGAACATCACCGCCAAACGCGGCGTCGATGTGGTCCTCGACATCGTGGCCGGTGCCTATGTGGCACGCGAAGTCTCGTGCATGGCTGAAGACGGCCGGCTGGTGATCATTTCGATTCAAGGGGGTGTCGAATCTCAGTTCGATGCCGGCCTGGTGCTGCGCCGCCGGCTCACGATCACCGGTTCCACGCTGCGGCCGCGGCCCGTGGCGTTCAAGGCGGCGATCACCAAGTCCTTGCGCCAGCACGTGTGGCCATGGCTGGAGACGGGGCGCGTGAAGCCGGTGGTCTATCAAACCTTTCCGGCCGAGCAAGCAGCCCAATCACATGTCCTGATGGAATCCAACCGGCACATCGGCAAGTTGGTGCTGGTCTGGTGAACTTGAACAAAGGAGTGGCTCGGGTGCGTCGCAAGCTGATGGTGGGCAATTGGAAAATGAACGGCAACCGTGCCGTCAATGCCCAACTTCTGACCGAGCTGAGCGCTGCGCCTTGGTGCAATGCCGATGTTGCCGTGTGCGTGCCGTTTCCCTATTTGGCCGAGGTGGCGCTGCTGCTGCAGGCAAGCCGCATCCAATGGGGCGCGCAAGACTGCTCGGCCCATGAATCAGGCGCTTACACCGGTGAAGTGTCAGCCGCGATGCTCGTGGAATTCGGCTGCCACCACGTCATCGTCGGGCACTCCGAGCGCCGTGCCTATCACGCTGAATCGGATCAACTGGTGGCCGACAAGGCCAAGACGGCACTGGCCCACAAGCTGACACCCATCGTCTGCGTCGGCGAGACCCTGGCCGAACGCGACTCAGGCCAAACCGATGTGGTGGTCAAGCGCCAGCTGTCTGCGGTGATCCACACCTTGGGACACTGCATTTCGCAGATCGTTGTGGCGTATGAGCCGGTGTGGGCGATCGGGACGGGTAAAACGGCATCGCCCGAACAAGCCCAGGCGGTGCATTCGTTGCTGCGGGCGCAGTTGCGTGCCGCCACGCAAAAGGCGGATGAAGTGACGATTCTTTATGGCGGCAGCGTGACAGCCGACAACGCGGCGCAGTTGTTCTCGCAACCCGACATCGATGGCGGCTTGATCGGCCGGGCCTCTCTCAATGCGGCCGACTACGCCCTGATCTGTAAGGCCGCGGACTGAGTCCTCGGCATCGCAAAACTTTGGAGCAACAAGAATGAACGTGCTGTTGAATGTGGTGGTGGCTGTGCAAATGCTTGCGGCCTTGATCATGATCGGTCTGGTGCTGATTCAGCACGGCAAAGGTGCCGACATGGGGGCGTCGTTTGGCAGCGGTTCGTCAGGCAGCCTCTTTGGTGCGACAGGCAGTGCCAATTTCCTGTCGCGCTCGACGGCTGTGTGTGCCGCCATATTTTTCTGCTGCACCTTGGCCTTGGCTTTCTTCTCCAATGACCGCCGGCCGTCCTCTTCCACCAGCGTGCTGGACCGCGCCGCCGCTGTCGCACCTGCGGCCAGTGTTCCTTTGACCGGCGCTGCCCAGATTCCTGGGGCGGCCGGTTCGGTTTCCGGCAGCGGCTCCGCGGCTTCGCCCGCTGCGGCCGCTTCTGGCGCGGGGGCCATTCCCGCCAGGTAATGGTGGCCACGACTCCCGCTTCGTCTTCTATTTCTCGCGGTGTTGGCGAGCAGGGGCAGCCGGAGCGCTAAGGGTTTACGGTTAGAATTCTCGGCTGTCTGGTGAGCCGATTTCCTCACGCAATCCAGGCACAGTTTATGCGCCGCCGACGTGGTGAAATTGGTAGACACGCTATCTTGAGGGGGTAGTGGCGAAAGCTGTGCGAGTTCGAGTCTCGCCGTCGGCACCAGATCTCTGGACAAGGGTCTATTCGGACACTTGTCGTCATTCGAAGTGATTCAACCCACCATGAATCTGGCCCAGTATCTTCCCGTCATTCTGTTCATCCTCGTCGGAGTGGCAGTGGGTGTGGCGCCCCAGGTCATCGGCTTTCTGATGGGCCCGCGTCGCCCTGACGCTGCAAAGAATTCCCCCTACGAATGCGGCTTTGAAGCGTTTGAAGATGCGCGAATGAAGTTCGACGTACGCTATTACCTGGTCGCCATCCTCTTCATTCTGTTCGACCTGGAAATTGCTTTCCTCTTTCCTTGGGCCGTCTCGTTGCGTGAGATTGGTGCGGCGGGCTTCTGGGCCATGATGCTTTTTCTGGGCATTCTGGTAGTGGGCTTTGCCTACGAGTGGAAAAAGGGCGCGCTGGATTGGGAATGAAAAACGAGGCTGACAAGGCAACACCATGAGCATCGAAGGCGTTCTCAAAGAAGGCTTCATCACCACCCAATTGGACACCGTGATCAACTGGTCCAAGACCGGGTCGCTGTGGCCGATGACCTTCGGTTTGGCGTGCTGCGCCGTCGAAATGATGCACGCCGGTGCGGCGCGTTATGACATCGACCGCTTCGGCATGCTGTTCCGCCCCAGCCCGCGCCAGAGCGACTTGATGATCGTGGCCGGCACCCTGTGCAACAAGATGGCGCCCGCGCTGCGCAAGGTTTACGACCAGATGGCCGAACCGCGCTGGGTGCTGTCGATGGGCTCATGCGCCAATGGCGGTGGCTACTACCACTACAGTTATTCGGTGGTGCGGGGTTGCGATCGCATCGTTCCCGTCGATGTCTATGTGCCGGGCTGTCCGCCGACCGCAGAGGCGCTGCTCTACGGCATCTTGCAGCTGCAGGCCAAGATCCGCCGCGAAAACACCATCGCACGTTGAACATGCCATCAATCAATTTGTCGCGGGCTGAGCGCCGGGCCGCTCCCAAGCCGGCCCGCATCCCTTCCGGGGATCGGCCGATGTACTCGTCGGACGAGCGGTTGTCATGAGCAAACTAGACACTCTTCAAGCCGCGCTCGAGTCGGTGCTCGGCGGCCAACTTAAGAAATTGGTGCGTGACCGTGGCGAGATCACCATCACAGTGTCGGCTGCCGACTACATCGCCGCGTCCACCACGCTGCGCGATCACCCGTCATTGCGCTTTGAACAGGCCATGGATCTGTGCGGGCTCGATTACTCGGCCTACAAGGACCTCCCGCAAGAAGGCCTGCGTTATTGTGTGGTGACCCACCTGCTGTCCATCACCCACAACTGGCGTGTGCGGCTCAAGGTATTTTGTCCTGACGATGATTTGCCGTCGGTTGAATCGCTGACCGGTGTGTGGAGCGCGGTCAACTGGTTCGAACGCGAG
>DASQOS010000306.1:0-2559 GCA_035644375.1 Rhizobacter sp. | reverse complement strand
GCCCATGACCACCAGCGAACCGATGTCGCGTTCAGCCATGACGGTCAGCGCATCGCCCAGCGGCTGATCGGGAGACACCGAGAACAAGGTCATGTTGCCCTTGACCCGCAAGATATCAGCGACTTTCATGGGGCTCTCCTCGCAGTAACTGTTGAAAACAATATAGCCGACATTGCCGCGAAGCAACACTAGCAAAGACGACACAAGGGATAGCCCGCAACCCCGCACTGGAGCGTGCTTTGCAGGGCCGGATGAGCAAACCATGTTCCCAAGCGAGCGGCTCAAACGGTCACGAGATCCTGCAGTTTCAGGCTGGCAAAACCGGCCTTGTGCCAGAAGGCTTCGAGCAGTGGCGAAGGCGCCAGCAACACCTGTGCGAGCAGCGCTTGCGCAGGGGTCGTCGCGGGGTCGCACAGCAGCACATAGCGTGCGCCACCCTCCTCATCCAGACGCCCCACCCAGTCGATTTCGACCAGGGTGTCCAGCAGCGGCTCGATCTGCAGTGGATCCGTGCGCAGGTGGCTCGACAAATGGGCTGCGCTCAGGCCATGGCTGCTTTGATTGCGCGCCAGGGCAAGTTCTCGCAGCATGCCCACCGCCAGCTGAAAGCGATATCCGGGCACACCGGGACGGCGCACCACGCGCATCTGCAAGCTCGGGGCATAGGCGGCAATCACTGCGCCGAGCAGCACGATGACCCAGCCGAAGTAGATCCAGATCAGCAGAATGGGCACGGTGGCGAACGCGCCATAAATGGTGGTGTAGGTCGGCACGCTGCTCAGGTACAAGCCGAGGCCTTTCTTGGCCAGCTCGAACCCCAGCGCCACGAAAAGGCCTCCTGCCAACGCGTGACCGCGCTGGACGTGCGTGTTGGGAACGTAATGGAACAGTCCGGTCATGGCCGCCACCAGCAGGCCGAACTCAAGCACGTTGAGCAGAAAACTCACCCCCCCGGGCAGGGCACCCACGAAGCCGCGCGAGGCCGAAATCGCATACGAGGTCAGGCTCAAGCTCACGCCCAGCAGCAGCGGGCCGAGCGTGACGGCGGCCCAGTAGACCAGCACGCGTTGCGCAATCGGGCGCGGCTTGCGCACGCGCCAGATGGCATTGAGCGCGCGATCGATGGTGAGCATCAGCGCCACCGCCGTGAACACCAGCACCACCAGTCCGAAGGTGCCCAGCCGGTTGGCCTTGCTGGCGAACAGGGTCAGTGCGCCCAGCACCGGGCGCGCGATGCTGTCGGGCACCAGGGACTGCAGGAAATATTTCTGCAACGAATCCTGGAACTTGGCGAACATCGGAAACGCCGTGAACAACGCCAACATCACCGTGACCAGCGGCACCAGCGAGATCAGCGTGGTGAAAGTGAGGCTGCTGGCCGTCAGGCCGAGACGGTCTTCGCGAAAGCGCAGGCGCAGCGTGCGCAAGGTATCGAGCCAGGGCCAGGTTTGCAGCGTGTCGAGAAAGCGCGCCAACTGCTCCTTCCAACTGCGCTTGAATGAGGCGGGGAGATTCATTGCTGGCATCATAGCCAGCGATGAAAACTGCTCCTTTGCCTTCTGCCCCGCCCGCCGCGCTGCCGCCCGCCCTGACTCCGGTCGTCACCTGGACCCGCGCATTGGCCGTCGGAAGCCTCTTGTCGCTGATCGTGCTCGGCTTGGCATGGGAGCTGTGGCTGGCCCCGGTGCGCCCCGGCGGTTCGTGGCTGGCGCTGAAGGTATTGCCGCTGGCTTTGCCGCTGGCCGGCCTGTTGAAAAACCGCATGTACACCTACCGTTGGGTCAGCCTGCTGGTGTGGCTTTATTTCACCGAAGGCGCGGTGCGCGCCACCAGCGACCGCGGTGCGGGGGTTCCCCTGGCGGCGCTGGAACTGCTGCTGTGCCTGACACTGTTTTGCGCCTGCGCCCTGCATGTGCGCTGGCGCCTTCAACATGCGCCCGTGCGTGACGCGACGCCCCGGCAATGAGCGCGTTGCTGGATGCGTTGCGCGCCGCGGTGGGTGTGCCCAACGTGATCGCCGAAGGTGATTTGACGGCCTGGGAGCAGGACTGGCGCAAGCGTTCACGGGGCCGTGCGCTGGCCGTGGTGCGGCCGGGCACCACCGCCGAGGTGGCGGCTGTCGTGCGGCAATGCGCCAGCGCCGGCGTGAGCCTGGTGCCGCAGGGCGGCAACACTGGGCTGGTCGGCGGCTCGGTGCCGGATGCCACCGGCTCGCAGATCGTCCTCAGCCTGACACGCCTGAACCGCGTGCGACGGGTCGATGCGGCGAACCTGACGCTGACGGTCGAGGCCGGCTGCGTTCTTCAAGCGGTGCAGGAGCTGGCAGCGTCGCACGGCCTGCTGTTTGCGCTCAGCCTCGCGGCCGAAGGCAGCTGCACCCTGGGTGGCAACCTGGCGACCAACGCGGGCGGCACGCAGGTGCTGCGCTACGGCAACGCGCGCGAGTTGTGCCTGGGGCTGGAAGTCGTGACGGCGCAGGGCGCGATCTGGGACGGCTTGACGGGCTTGCGCAAGGACAACACCGGCTACGACCTGCGCAACCTGTTCATCGGCAGCGAA
>DASQOS010000305.1:0-3025 GCA_035644375.1 Rhizobacter sp. | reverse complement strand
CGGCCGGCACGATGTCCAGCGTGAAACCGCGGATGCCCGGGTCGATGCGCGCCGCCAGCTTGTCCTTGAACTGGTCGCAGCCGCTGGACTGTCCCCAGGCGCCGGGGGCCACCACAAGCAGGGCGGCGGCCGGCAGCAGGGCCCGCACGCGGCCGCTGGCGGCGCGTCGCAGCAGGCGGCTTGGTGGGCCCGACCCGCCGAGAAGGTGGCGGAGGTCTGGCGGGCCGGCGTGTCGGGGGGTCGAGTTCATGGCTTGCTGCCCAGTATCGACGAGGGAATGTTTCGAGGACGTTGCGGCACTCCCCATTTTCGCGGGCTGGGCCACGGCCCCGACCCAAAGCCCGACAGGCTCCTCCTAGAATGCGGCCCGTGAATATTCGAGCGCGCACAACCCCTTCATCCAAGGCTCACTTTCGAGCCGGGTCGATGGTCTGGCTCGCGCTGTGCGTGCTGTTTCAATTCACGCTGCTCACCCAACACGCGGTGGCGATGGCAAGCGGTGCCGAGGTCTGCTCGGCGAGCGGGGCCAAGCGTGTGGACGCCGACGGCAAGCCGATGTCCGACGCTGCCCGGCATGGCAATGACTGCGGCTGCTGCGGCGTCAGTCTGGCGGCGCCGCCTGCCGACATGGCGGTCCGCGGGCCGATGGCCGTGAAGACGAGCCCGGCCGCGCTGCTCGCGGCCGGCCGGCTCGGCGCGCAGTGGCTGGCAGCGCTCTCGCGCGGTCCGCCGGGGACTCAGCTGTCCTGAGGTTGCGCGCGGGCGCCGGGCTTCATGCCCCGGCGGCCCGGCTTCATTTTTTGTCATGACAAGGGTCGGGGGAGCAACGTGCCTCCTTCCGACGCCTTGGCTACCCAGTCGAGAACACCATGAAGACATTTCACATCACTGCGACTGCTGCGGCAGTGCTTGCCTCCACCGTCGTCCCGGCCGCGGCCTGGGCTTGTTCCAGCTGCGGCTGCACACTGAATTCGGACTGGGGCAGCCAAGGCCTCAAGACGAGCCAGGGCTTGAGTTTTGACCTGAGGTACGACGACTTCACGCAGAACGACCTTCGCACGGGGACCGGCCGCGTCGACCGCGGCGCCATCGTGCTGCCCGCGGACCGGGAGATTCAACAGAAGACCGTCAACCGGAATACCACCCTGACGGTCGACTACGGCCTCAACGCCGACTGGGGCGTGAGCCTTCAGCTGCCTTATCTCAACCGCTACCACACCACCCTTGCCGAGGGCGACACCGACGTGTCCGAATCGCGCTCGTCGAGCATCGGCGACGTGCGTGTGCTGGGCCGCTATCAGGGCTTCTCGCCCGAGCACAACTGGGGCGTGCAGTTGGGCCTGAAACTCGCCACCGGCAGCACGGGCGTGAACTTCCGCGGCGGACCTCAGGCGGGCGCGCCCCTTGACCGCGGCCTGCAGCCGGGCACCGGGTCGACGGACCTGCTGCTCGGCGTGTACACGTTCGGCCCCATCAACCAGAGCTTCGATTACTTCGGTCAGGCCTTGCTCCAACTGCCCATGACATCGAAAGACGAGTTCAAACCTGGCGCCGGCTTGAACCTGACCGCCGGGATTCGATACGTCACTGGAGGACCCGTCGTGCCGCACCTGCAGATGAACCTCCGCAGCGAGCGGAAAGAATCCGGTGCCAACGCCGACATTCCGAATTCGGGCGCGACACTGGCCTACCTCAGTCCCGGTGTCACCTGGACGCTCACCGAGAAGATCAAGGCCTACGGCTTTGTGCAGGTTCCGTTCTATCAGCGCGTCACGGGTGACCAGATCGAGCCGAAGTACAGCGTTTCGGTCGGCATGCACTACGCCTACTGAACCGCGCTTCTGGGAGGATTGAGAGTCAGAGCAAGGGCTTGATGACCGGGTCGAGTGCGGCGGCGTCGAGCTTCGGGTCGACGAACCAGTCTTGCTTGACCAGCCTTCCTTCGCGGTCGATGACCGCGGACACCGGCATGCGCCATATCCTGCCAAAGCCCGAGAGCTTGGTGTTCTTCAGCATGGCCACCGGAAACGAGAAGGGTTGGGCCGCTGCGCGTACCTTGCTCTCGTCCTTCAGTTCGTCGGTGCTCAGCGCGAGCACTTCCAGCCCGTGCGCACGGTGCGCTTGATAGTAGGCCTCGATCGCCGGCATTTCTTCTCGGCACGGGCCACACCATGTTGCCCAGAAGTTCAGCAGCAGAACCTTGCCCTTGACCTGGTCCGTCGAGAAGGCTCGGCCGTCCAGAAGGGTCGCCGAAATCGAAACGCCATCGGCGGCTCTGGCCGAAAACGGCGACGTGATGACTGCGCTCAGTGCAAGCAGACGTCGTCGATTCTGGTCTGGCATTTCATTCATGTTGCTTGGGGCAGCACCTGTTGTGCTGCATGAAACCGATGCACCAAAGGTAGTCTGACATGCGCGAAGCTGCATTCAGGCAACCCATGTGCGGACACAGGCAGCGACAGGCTCGTGCGGGTCAGTGGTGCGTACTCGGTACCCGCCGTGCTCAGGGGTCAGCCGCTCTGATCGCGAGCCTTGTGCAACTCAAAACGCAATTCCCCGGCCCTGCCGAGCGGATCGATTGGCTGGGCCGGATCGGTTGTACATGCCGTCAGGTCTGTTTCGATATTTGCGATATTGTGGGAATTGCAGTAATCTCAACCGATGTCCACGACCAAGCCCGCCGCCGCCAAAACGGCCGCACGCCCGAAGCGGCCGACCGCGCGTTCGTTCTCGAGCGCTGCAGGCAATTTCATCTCGAAGAACGCGCCGAGCCTTGAGTCGACCGTCATGGCCGCGCTGCGCACTGCTCAGACGGGCCGGTACGCCTTCAAGGCTGCCGGCAAGCTTGTTGAGAACCAGGCGATGGGTGGGCAGCCGCTTTCGCCGGCACCCAAATCCAAGTCTCTCTTCGCGTACCGACCGATCGACAAAATCAAGTTGGCTGCTCTTGGTGCGCAAAGCATGCGGCTACGCAATGAACTCAAGGCGCAGGGCCTGCTGACGACAGAGACTGTGCGCATGCGTT
>DASQOS010000304.1:0-3011 GCA_035644375.1 Rhizobacter sp. | reverse complement strand
CAGGCCATTGACCTCGACGCGGCGAGCCCGGCCGCCGAGTTGTGAAGCCATTTCATAGAGAGTGACGTGATGGCCGTGCTGGGTCGCATGAACTGCCGCTGCCAGCCCGGCCCACCCACCGCCGACCACCGCCACCCGCTTCGCCGGCACTAGCGCCCCCGCCAGTGCGTGCGCATGGCAATCCACAGCTTGCGCAGCGGCGTGAGTGAGGTGCGCTGATGCAGCACCTGGAAGTTGTCGGCTTCGATTTCGCGCAGCAAGCTGCGGTAGATGTTGGCCATCATCAATCCCGGCTTTTGCGCGCGTTGGTCTGCATCGGACAACAAGGCAAAGGCTTCATCGTAAAAACGGTGCGCCCGCTCAGCCTGGAAGCGCATCAATGCAGTGAAACGATCGCTGTACCCATACGGGGCCACTCGGTTCAGGATTTCATTGGCCTTGACGCCGAACTGCTGCAAGTCGGACATCGGAAGGTAAATGCGTCCTCGCCGGGCGTCGTCGCCCACGTCACGAATGATGTTGGTGAGCTGCATTGCCAGACCCAAGCGGTGGGCATACGCGACGGTGGTCTCTTGGGTACGGCCGAAGATGCCGGCGGCGACCTCACCGACGACGCCTGCTACCAAGTGGCAATAGCGTGCCAGATTGGGAAAATCCAGATAGCGAGATTGTTCGAGATCCATCTGACACCCGTCGACGACCGCGCCTAGGTGATCGGCACGAATGCCGTACGTGGCGGTGTGCGGCATCAAGGCCTTCATCGCCGGGTGGCTGGGGTCGCCGGCAAAGGCTGATGCGACTTCTTTGCGCCACCAGGCCAGTTTCACGGCGGCTATGCCCGCGTCTTGCACTTCGTCCACCACATCGTCGACCTCGCGGCAAAAGGCATAAAACGCCGTGATCGCAGCGCGCTGCGGCGGCGGCAGAAACAAGAACGCGTAGTAGAAGCTGGAGCCGCTCTTGGCGGCCTTGTCTTGAACGTACTGTTCTGGCGTCATGGTTTCGGCTCTTGCAGCGGGATGGGTTCTGCTTGTTTCATGCGCAAGGCTCTCCACAAAAGAAGCGGCGCATCTGGCCACTGCAAGGTGGGCCGCTGAACGAGGGTGGCGTAGTCCATGTGCCTGATCTTCTCAAGAATGCGCAATCCGCCTTGCACGACCAGACGCAGCTCCCAGCCGGCTCGTCCGGGCAGCGCGTGTATCAGGGGTGTTCCAGTCAGCATCAGTTGCTGTGTCCACGCGACCAAATCGCTGATCAAGGACTGTGCGGCGGGGGTGTCATGACCGGCCAACAACTGTGCATGGGTGAGGCCGTGGTGGTCCATGTCCGCTTTGGGAGCATAGGCCCGGCCGCGTCGCGTGTCGATGCCGATGTCTTGCCAGAAATTGGCGAGCTGCAGGGCAGAGCAAATGGCATCGGACTGCTGCAACTGCCGCGCCCCCGTGACGCCGTACAGATGCAGCAGTAACCGGCCGATGGGATTGGCTGAGCGTCGGCAGTACGCCAGCAACTCGATGCGGTCGACATAAGCGTGCTGAACAACATCTTGTTCAAATGCGCTGAGCAAGTCTTCCAGCAGGTGAACAGGCAGCGCGTACTGTTGCAGGGCAAGTTGCAGCGGACCAAACACCGCTGACCAACGTGAGTCTGGTGCCGCTCCGCCGGCCACCGCCTTCAGTTCCATTCGGTAGGCCTGGAGATCGTCAAGACGCTGCAAGGGTGTCGCCTCTCCCTCATCGGTAATGTCGTCTGCGGTACGGGCAAACCAATAGATTGCTTTCACGGCCGGCCTGAGCGCAGAGGGGCACAGCACCGAGGCGACAGGGAAGTTTTCGTAGTGGTCGATGCTCATGAGGGCGATGAAACGTCGGCCAGCATTGTCGCTGCTGGGCAATGCCATCGATGGCCGTTGCCAGACGGACGGAGAGAACTGTGGCGTCGATCTGGCCGATCGGGAACCGCGTGTCGCGAGCAGCTAAAATCCCACATTTACCGGGTCGCCCAGGGGAAGCCTCCGCTTCCCCTTGTTATTTGCAGATGCCAGCGCGGGTGGCGAAATTGGTAGACGCACCAGGTTTAGGTCCTGACGCCAGCGATGGTGTGGGGGTTCGAGTCCCCCCCCGCGCACCAGCAACGAAACTAGAAGGTTCTTTTGATCATGCCTGTGACTGTTGAAACCCTTGAAAAGCTCGAGCGCCGCATCACGCTGACGCTGCCGGCCGACACCATCACCAATGAAGTGCAGTCGCGCCTCAAGCGCTTGGCCCGCACCGTCAAGGCCGACGGCTTCCGGCCCGGCAAGGTGCCGATGAGTGTCGTGTCCCAGCGTTACGGTTACTCGGTGCAGTACGAAGTCATGAACGACAAGGTCGGTCAGGCTTTCGCTGCGGCAACGTCCGAAGCCAAGCTGCGCGTCGCTGGCACCCCGCGCATCACTGAAAAAGAGGCTGCGCCCGAGGGGCAGGTTGCATTCGACGCGACTTTTGAGGTCTATCCCGAAGTCAAGCTGGGCGATTTGGGCGCTGCCGAAGTGGAGCGTGTGTCCACCGAGGTGACCGAGGCTGCAATCGACAAGACGCTGGACATTCTTCGTAAGCAGCGCCGCAGCTTTGCGCAGCGCTCGCAGTCCGAACCCGCAGCAGAAGGTGATCGTGTGACGATCGACTTCGAGGGCAAGATCGACGGTGTTCCGTTTGACGGCGGCAAAGCGCAAAACTATCAGTTTCTGATTGGCGAGGGCCAGATGCTGGAGGCTTTCGAGAAAGCCGTTCGTGGCATGAAGACGGGCGACTCGAAGACTTTTCCCTTGCAGTTTCCCGCGGACTACCAAGGCAAGGACGTGGCTGGCAAGGAAGCCGATTTCCTGGTGACGCTGAACCAGGTCGAGTCCCAAATATTGCCCGAGGTCAACGACGAGTTTGCGACCTCGCTCGGCATCACCGAAGGCGGTGTCGCGGCCTTGCGCGCCGATGTGAAGCGCAATTTGGAGCGCGAAGTGCGCTTCCGTGTGC
>DASQOS010000303.1:0-3989 GCA_035644375.1 Rhizobacter sp. | reverse complement strand
ATGCACCACCAGCTCGGGAATGCCCGATATGCGTGTCGAGATCACCGGGATGGACTGCGACATCGCCTCCATCAAGACCACCGGAATGCCGTCCATGTCACCGCGCCTGTCTTTCTTGCAAGCCAGCACGAACAGATCGAGCTGAAGCATCCATTGCGCGACCTCGTGATGCGGCAGGCCGCCGTCGAAGCGCGTGATGCCGGCAATGCCCAGGGTTTGCGCCAGTTGCTGCAGTTCGGATTTCAGTGGGCCGTCTCCGGCCATGCGCAGCTCGACCGACTGGCCCGCCTGGTGGCGCAGCGCGACGGCGCGCAAGAGCACGTCGAAGCCTTTCTTCTCGACCATGCGACCGAGGGTGCCGATGCGCAGCACGCCGTCGTGCATCGCGCCGGCCGCTGGCGGCGCGGCCTCGAAGCTGACGCCGCAGCGCACCACTGCCAAGTGCTCTTTCGGAACCCCTGCGCCTTCGAGGTAGCGGCGGTTGTAGTCGGAAATCGTCAGCAGCCGCAGTGCGCGTTCGGCCTTTTGCCGCAGCAGCAGGCCGCGCTCGAAGATGTCATTGGCATGTGCCGTGATCGTGAAGGGGATGCCCGACAGCGCCGAGGCATACATCGCGATCTGTGTGGGTGTGTGCGCGAAGTGCACGTGCAGATGGCGGCATTGGGCGCGCAACAGCTGGCGTGCCAAGGCGGTCGCCGTCAGGAACTGGTAGGCCAGCTTCCAGCTCTCCAGGCGAAACGGTCCGCAGGCGCGCATGTCGGCCAGCAGCTGCGTCATCGCCAGCAGCGTCCGGCGCCCGAAGCTGGGCAGCGCGGCCAGCCCCGACACAACCAGGCTGAATGGGGATTTGCCATACAGATGAACCGTGCGTTGAGCCAAGGCCTTCTGGTCGCTCACCGGCGAGGCCGGGGCGCGAACCGAGAACGGGATCACCCGGAAGCCACGCCGTTCCAGGCCCAGCAATTCTTCGTAGACGAAGGTCGCCGAGAGCGCCGGAAGTTCCGGCGCAAGGTAGGCAATGACATGAGCGCCGTTGCTTGCCATGGTCGCGGTCACGCCGTCAGCTTCAGCGGTTCGCCGACGGCTTCTTTCAGGATGATGCGTGCCGGCACGCCGACTGCCGTGGCGCCGTCGGGTACGTCACACAGCACGAGTGACATGGCACCGATGCGGCAGTTGTTGCCGATGCGAACCCGCCCCAGCACTTGCGCATAGGCACCGAAGTCCACGTTGTCGCCGATCGTCGGCACATCCGACGGCTCTTGGCGATTGCCAATCGTCACGCCCTGGCGCAAGGTGCAGTTCGCGCCAATCACGACTTGAGGGTGGATGAAGATGTTGCCGAAGTGCCAGATGCGCAGGCCGGGTCCGATGGTCACCGACTTGGAGAAGCTGATCGACAGCAAGGTTTCGCTCATTCGAAACAGCAGCCAATAGAGCTTGGTCAGCATCTTCTTGAGCAGACCCTCGGGGCGGCGGTCCACACGCCGGCCGAAGCGATAGGTCCACACCGACCAGACCGATTGTTCTTTGAAAAAGGGCCGGCGCGGGTAGCGTTCCAGATCAGCCTGCCAGTCGAGGTCACGGGTCATGATGCCGCTTTGCGTTTTGTTTTGGAGTGTCAGGGGTTCTGGCGGACGCCGGAACCATCGGTGGCTGCTTTGTATTCCACCAACCTGAATGATCGCTTGTGCCAGCGGTCATTCCAGTACATCAGCTGCCCGATCATTTGCGGCCAAAACGACAACATCAAGAAAAATGCATAGGCGGCTGACAGCGTCCACGGTTGCCCTTTGCGCCGCATCTGCAGCGTGATGCGCGCCGCCTGCAGCGGCCACAGGAGCACGAGCGCCAGCCAGGCCAGCCGGGTGCTCAGGCTGAGCGGCGCCATCAGCGCCGCCACAAGGCCGCCGGCCACGACCGCCAGCAGCCACACCGACCAGACGGTGACGCGCAGGTTGTTGCGCTTGAACTTCGGCAGGTCGAAGCGCGCAGCCACGTCCATGCTGCCGTAGCCGGAGCGGATCTGGCGTTTCCACCACTGGCCAAAGCGCGTCATCGCCAGGTCGTGCAAAGCCATGTCGCGGTCCAGCCGGGCGAAACGCCAGCCCTTCTGGCTCAGGCGTTTGCACAGTTCGGGTTCTTCGCCGGCGGCCACCGTGGGATCGAAGCCGCCGACGCCATCGAACGCGTCGCGGCGGATCACAAAAATGCCGCCGACGGATTCGACCTCGACTTCTCCGACGCCCACGCCGGCCACATTCCATTGCACGTTGCCCATGCGGTTGTAGATCGATACCTCGGGCGAACGCTCATGCAGCCAACCGGCCACGATGGCCAGTTGCGGCCGTGCTTGCAAGGTCGTTACAGCGTGAGGCAGCCAGCTGGCGTTGATCTCGCAATCGCCGTCGATGAACTGGATGAAGTTCAGCTCGGGAGTGATTTCGATCAGGCGCTGAAAGCCGGCGTTGCGTGCGCGCGCGGCACAGAACGGGATCGACATGTCGAGATCGACCACCTCGACGCCTTGGCCGCGGGCCATGCTCACCGAGCCATCGGTCGAGCCCGAATCCACATAGACGACGCTGTGAGCCACCGGAATGACGGATTCGAGGCAACGCCCAAGGCGCTCGCCTTCGTTGCGTCCGATCACGACGACGCCAACGCGCGGCGTGGTGGTCGCATCCGCACGAGATGGCGTGGGCAGGGGTTCGACGCGGTTCGAGGCCATGGTGGATTTACGGCTGCACGGCTGCCGAGCGCATCAGCGGAACCTGCTTGGGCTGCAGGATCTTCGCAATGTTGCCACCCAGACGCTGGCTGACGATCGCGCGTCCTTCCTGGTTGACGTGGGCCAGGTTGGTGAAACCGGAATCGGGCACGGCATCGCGCAGGTCGATGATCAGAGGTGCTTCGGCGCCGAACGCTTCTTGCAGACCCGCGCGCAGCGCATCTGCGCCTTGTTTCGGCAGCCGATCGCGAAACAGGGAGTACTCCGGCATCAGGGCAATCACGACGCGGGCCCCGCGAGCGCGCAATTCGCGGACGAATTGATTCAGCGCCTGGCGTTGTTCGGCGATTCGATCCGGCGCATACGAATCGGCTTCGAACAGCTGGCGCGCCTCGTAGGCAGCCATGCCTTCGCGCAAGGCCGCTGCAGACGGATGTTCGGGCAAGTCAAGCCGGATCATTTCGCGCCATGGATCGGTCAGAGGATTGCGGACAGCCGTCTTGCCGGCCTTGAAAAGCTTCAGCAGGGTCTGCTTGCCGGATTGCAGCGCCGATTCTGCTTCGCCGTTCACGTCTTGTCGTCGCTCGACAAACCACAGCCAGTCGCGTGCTGCCTTCAAAGTCTGGCGCAGCCCGGCGATGCTGATGTGGGGAGTCGACTGGCGCGCGTCTTGGGCGGTCGCGGTGTCGGCGGGTGGCGCTTGCGATGCCAAGGGCTTGACGAGCAGAAATGGCGACAAGCCAATGACCGCGACGTCCGGACGCAAGCTTCCGGTCAGCAGTTCGCGGCTCTGGTCGGCGATGGTGTTGATGGCGCCACCGGCGCCGCTGAGGCCCAGGTAACGGCAACGCACAGGGCCCGTGGACGACATGGTTTTCAGATCGGACGCTTCACGCAGCCCCGACAGCCCGAGGAGTGCGCACAGCGGGCGGTCGGCTTGCACCACGCCATCGTGATAGTCGGCTTGCGCGGCTTCGATGCGTTGTTCGATGTCTTTTTCGAAACCGTTTCCTGCCAGCCGGTACGGCAGCCAGTCCGGCATCACCTTGTCTGACAGATGAAGCAAAAGATTGAGCGCGAGCACCGTCAGCATCAATCCGAGGATGACCCCGACGACCTCGCTCAACCGGTTCACAGAGGCTCGCATCTGCACCTCAGAACCCCTGGTAGAAGAACGGGTTGTTCTGCTCTGCAAGGCAGTAGGCCAGCAGCAGCTGCAGCGCCACGACCAGCAGGCGGAGCCAGTAGCGCCAAGCGG
>DASQOS010000302.1:0-5302 GCA_035644375.1 Rhizobacter sp. | reverse complement strand
AGTCGCCGCCGCGGGAAGCCAACGACATCGGCTGGCGTGATGCCAGCAAGCGCTTTGCGCCGATCGTCGCCGCCGTGCTGGTGATGGCCGGCATTGCGCTGGTGGTGGCGCCCGGTGCTGCTCTGTGGCTGGTGCCCGTGGGCCTGCCCTTGCTGTTGGCGGTGCCGCTGACCGTGTTCACCAGCCGGGCCGACATCGGCGAACGGGTGCGCCTGCGCCACTTGCTCTTGACGCCCGAGGAATCGTCGCCGCCGACCGTGCTTCGCGAAGCCTGGGCCTATGCCGACCGCGCGGTGCCCGCCACACGCTGGCAGGACGCCGTCAACGACCCGTGGCTGTTCGACGTGGTGCGCTCGGCCATGGGGCCGCGCAACACCTCTTGGGGCAGCCGGGGCCTGGCGCGTCGGCGCCTGGTGCGCGGCTTGTTGCATGACCAGGACACCGAACACCTCAGTGCCGCAGACCGCATGCGCCTGCTGAGCGAGCCGCAAAACTTCGTGCGCCTGCGCGACCAGCTGGCGTCGCACGCCGGGCCTGGCGCATCACGCCAGCCATGGCGCGCAGCAAGCTCGCACAGCGCCTGATCAGGCCGCGTTCGATGGACGCGGTTGCGACAGCCAGCGCTGTGCCAGCCGCACCCACAGCGTGGCGCCAAGCGGGATCAGGTCGTCGTTGAAGTCGTAGCTGGGGTTGTGCAACATGCACGGCCCCAGACCGTGGCCGCCGCTGCGGTGGCTGCCGTCGCCGTTACCGATCAGGAAGTAGCAGCCGGGCTTTTCCAGCAGGAAGAAGCTGAAGTCTTCGGCACCCAGGGTCGGCTCGAACTCCTGCACGTTTTCCGGCCCCACCACCTCGCCCATCACGCTGCGCACGAACGCGGTTTCGTCCGGGTGATTGATGGTCGGCGGGTAGTTGCGGCGGAAGCTGAACTCGCAATCCGCCCCGAAGGCCGCACAGGTGTGCTTGGCCATGTCTTGCATGCGCCGCTCGATCATGTCCAGCACGTCCAGCGTGAACGTGCGCACGGTGCCCTGGATTTCGCAGCTGTCGGCGACCACGTTGGTCGCTTCTCCGGCGTGGATCATGGTCACCGAGATCACGCCCGGGTCGATCGGCCGTTTGTTGCGCGTGATGATGGTCTGAAAGGCTTGTACGAGCTGGCAGGCCACCGGCACCGGATCGATGCCGTTGTGCGGCATGGCCGCGTGCGAGCCCTTGCCGCGAATGACGATCTTGAACTCGTTGCTCGACGCAAAGCAGGGCCCGTTCTTCAACGCGAACTGCCCGACCTGCATGCCCGGCCAGTTGTGCGCGCCGAACACCGCTTCCATCGGAAACAGCTTGAAGATGCCGTCCTTGATCATCTCGCGCGCGCCGCCGCCGCCTTCTTCGGCGGGCTGGAAGATCAGGTACACCGTGCCGTCGAAATCGCGGTGGCGCGACAGGTGTTTGGCTGCCGCCAGCAGCATCGCCGTGTGGCCGTCATGGCCGCAGGCGTGCATCTTGCCGGGGTGCTGGCTGGCGTGTGCGAAGGTGTTGCGTTCGGTGATGGGCAGCGCATCGAAGTCGGCGCGCAGGCCCACGGCGCGGGCGCTGTGGCCGCCTGTGCCCTTGATGATTCCGACCACGCCGGTGGTGCCCAGGCCACGGTGGATCGGGATGTCCCACTCGGTGAGCGTTTTGGCCACCAGGTCCGAGGTGCGCTTTTCTTCAAAGCACAGCTCGGGGTGGGCGTGGATGTCGCGGCGGATCGCCGTGACGCCGGCCGCATCGGCCAGGATGGATTCGATCAACTGCATGTGTCAACTCCAGACGAGCGCTGCGCTTGGGGGCTGCGGCGCAGCGATGTCCGGGCCAGTTTACTGCCGCGCGTTGCGCCCTACCAAGAACCCGGTGGCGCGGCGTGGCTTGTGCAATAGTGTCTGCATGAGCACCCCCACACCGTTCGGCTGCAAGTCCTCATGACTGCCCCGACACCTGTGCCATGCTGGTCACGGTCGAAGGCGGCCGAGCCGTGCGCGTTCAGGGTGACCCCGACCATCCCACCATGCATGGCGCGGCGAGTACCGTTGCAAGGTCAAGGTCAGCGCCCGCGCCCGGCCCGGCGTGGTCAACGGGCTGGGCATCTGGTGGCGCAAGCTGGGTGCCAACGGCACCAATGTCAATGAGCTCACCCACCAGCAGCTCACCGACATCGGCCGCGCGCCGGCTTTCTACGACTGTCTGGTCGACGTGATGCCGTTGTGAGGCGCTGGCTGTTGATGGGCATGCTGAGTCTCGGTGGGGTGATGGCGCTGGCGGCAGGCACGCTGTGCCTGACCAGCGGCTGCAGCACGCTCGGCTACTACGCCCAATCGGTGAACGGACACGTGGCGCTGCTGAACCGCGCCCGGCCGGTGTCCCAGGTGCTGGCCGACCCGGCCACGCCGCAGACGCTGCGCGAACGTCTGCAACTGACCGAGCGCCTGCGCGACTACGCGGTCAGCGAGCTGAAGCTGCCCGACAACCCCAGCTACCGCCGCTTTGCCGACCTGCAGCGTCCCGCGGCCGTCTGGAACGTGGTGGCCGCGCCGGAGTTGAGCCTGACCCTCAAGACATGGTGTTTTGCGGTGGTCGGCTGCGTCGGCTACCGCGGCTACTTCGAGCCTGCACCGGCCGAGGCGCTGGCCGCCGAGCTGCGCGCCGCAGGGCTGGAGGTCAGCGTGAATGCCATCCCGGCCTATTCGACGCTCGGCAAGCTGCCCGGCAGCTACTTCAGCGATCCGCTGCTCAGCACCTTCATTCAAATGCCGGAGGGCGATCTGGCACGCATGATCTTTCATGAGCTGGCGCACCAGGTGGCCTATGCCGCAGGCGACACGGTGTTCAACGAATCGTTCGCCACGTCGGTGGAACGCATCGGTGGCCAGCGCTGGCTGGATCAACACGGCAGCGACCAGGTGCGCAGCGACTACGAGCGGCTGGAAAGCCGGCGCCGGACGTTCCGCGAGATGACCATGAAGGCGCGCAACGACCTCGATGCGATTTTTCGCAGCGCGCTCAGCGACGCTGAGAAGCGCGCCGCCAAGGCCGCACGCATGGCCCAGCTGCGAAACGACTACGCCGCGCTGAAGGCCGGCCCGTGGCTCGGCTTCAGTGGCTACGACGGCTGGTTCGCGCGCGCCAACAATGCATCGCTCGGTGTGTTGGCCGCCTACAACCAGCTCGTGCCGCAGTTCGAGCGCTTGTTCGAGCGTGAAGGCGGCGATTTCGGCCGCTTCTATGCCGAGGTCAAGCGCCTGGCGGCCCTGCCTCGGACCGAACGCCTGGCTGCACTGGAAGCGCTGCAGTGAAGCTCGCTTGACCCGGCTCGCAGCGCTGCTGTCCGGGCTCAGCCCCTCGGGGGCTAAAGGAAACGCCGGGCCGCCCCAAGTTTGCTTTGCTCCCCTCGGGGGGGCGGACGCGCGCAGCGCGGCCTTGGGGCCACATCAAAGGAAACGCCGGGCCGCCCCAAGTTTGCTTTGCTCCCCTCGGGGGGCGGACGCGCGCAGCGCGGCCTTGGGGCCCACATCTAACGAAGACTTTCGATCAGGTCGATGTAGCCCTGCATCGCCGCATCGCTGGTCTGGCCCTTCAGGCCGTTCCAGGCGTCCCATTTGGCGCGCTCGACGAAGTCGGTCATGCCGGGACGTTCGGTATTCACGTCACCGCCGCTGCCTTGCTTGTAAAGCGCATACAGCTTCAGCAGGGTCATGTTGTCGGGTTTTTCGGGCAGGTTCTTCGAATCGGCGCGGGCTTGGTCGAACTGGGCTTTGAGGTCGGACATGAGGGCAGGCAGAGTGACTCGGCGACTGCATGGTAACCAAGCCGGCAAGACCGGCGCGAATCATCGGGCCGGCGAGTACGGAGCGGCCAGGCCGACATACGGCTTGGTGAGTGGGAAAGCGTAGTCGCCCAGCTTGCTGGTGCCCAGCCCCAAGCTCACCAAAGCTTCGGCCATCTTGACGGCGGCGGCCACGCCGTCGACCACCGGCACCCCCAGCTCGTCTTGCAGGCGCCGGCACAGGTCGGCCATGCCGGCGCATCCCAGCACGATGGCGCTCGAGCGGTCTCGCAGCAAGGCCTGTTGTGCACAAACCAGAATGCGCCGATAGGCGTCGCCGGCTGGGTCTTCCAGCTCCAGCACGGCGATGTCGGTGCCGTGAATGCCGCGGCAGCGGCGCTCGAAGCCATACTGCAGCACCAAGTGCTCGGCGATCACGCAGGTGCGGCTCAAGGTGGTCACCACCGAGAAGCCGGTGGCCAGCAGGGACGCCGCATGAAACGCTGCCTCGGCGATGCCGATCACCGGCCCACGCGCCAGCTCGCGCGCCGAATGCAGGCCGGGGTCGCCGAAGCAGGCAATGACATAGGCGTCAGCGCCTTGCAGTTCGCCCAGACGCACTTGTTCGGCCACGCCAGCGGCGGCCCACACGTCGTCATGGTGGCCTTCGATCGAGGGCGCGCCGAAACTCGGTTGCACCGCGTCGATCACCGTGCCCGCCGCGGCGACGTCCTTGGCGGCCGCCCCGATCTTGGCGGTGATTGCGGCTGTGGTGTTGGGGTTGATCACTCGAATCTTCATCGCCGACCTTCCTGTGCATGCAGCTCGTTTGTATACAAAGCGAGGCGCATCGGCATGGCGTGTGCAAGTCGCGCGCCCAGGCCCCGCCGGACACGCGCGACACGACCGATCGGTTGCGCCCCAAACGCGGGCGGCACGCCGCATGCAATTCAGACGGAGTTGCCCGTTGGGGTGCATCGGCCCGGCGTGTGCTCGGGTCCTGTGCGCCGATACGACGCGAAACAGTTGGCACATGCTTTGCATACTGGGTCGCATGAATGTCGATTCGACGCTGGTACTGACCACGCTGGTCAAACGCTACGGCGAGACCGTGGCCGTGGACGGAATCGACCTGACCATTCCATCCGGCAGCTACTGCTGTCTGCTGGGTCCTTCGGGCTGCGGCAAGACCTCCACGCTGCGCATGATCGCGGGACACGAACTCGCCAGCAGCGGCCAGATATTGCTGGGCGGCAAGTACATCACCTACAGCGCGGCGGCCGATCGTGGCACCGCGATGATGTTCCAGAGCTATGCCTTGTTCCCGCACCTGAGCGTGCTCGACAACGTCGCCTTCAGCTGGAAGATGCGTGGCAAGAGCGTGGCCGAGCGGCATGCCCGGGCGCGCGAGCTGCTCGAACTGGTGGCCATGACACCTTACGTGAGCCGCTTGCCGAGCGAACTCTCGGGCGGGCAGCAGCAGCGTGTGGCGCTGGCGCG
>DASQOS010000301.1:0-5698 GCA_035644375.1 Rhizobacter sp. | reverse complement strand
TCACCGCGCACGCCCAGGCTGGCCTTGGCCGTCAGGCCGTAGCTGCCGTCGTACTGAAAGCCGAGCCCGCTGCCGTGCAGGTGGCGCGCGCCGTCGTCGCTGGTGACGGGCGCCTTGCGAACGTGGCCGGTGCCGCAGTCGAAGAAGACGAAGCCGCTCCACTGCGGGTTCACGTACAGCCGCAGTTCGCTGTTGAGCAGCACGCCTTCGTCGACCGAGGCTTCGCCCGACGGGTAGGCACGCACGCCGTCGGCACCGCCGAGCGAGAACTTCTCGGCGTTGTCGAGGTTTTGGCTGCTGCGCTGGCCGGCCACGCCGACGAACAGCGACAGCGTGCGCGTCAGCGCCTGCAGGCGCGTCAAGCGCAGGTTGAACTTGGTGAAGTTGCCCACCGACGACGGGTCGAGCGGGGCCGGTGAGGTGTCGTCGCTCAGGCGGCCGAACTGCAAGCCCAGCGTGCCGCCGTTGAAAGCGCCGCCGAACCAGGTGTCGCGCGCCTCGAACGAGACGACGAACTCGGCCGAGCGCACGTGTTTGTCGCTGGCCGTCAGGTCGTCGGTCAAGGCCTTGCTGGTCACGGCCAGCCGCCCGATCAGGTTGCGCTCGCGGCTGCGGATGAACGGGTAGGACAGCGACGCATCGAACACGTTGGCCGAGCCGGTCGCACCCAAGCCGGCGAATTGCTCGCCGAGTTCGTAGTTGACGCGCGCCAGGCCCACGCCGAAGCGCCACGGCGACGCGGCGACCGGCACTTCGTAGCCGAGCCGGCCCACCGTCGTGCCGTTGTGACTGGACTCTTGCACCCGCAGGTCGAGGTTGTCGCCGCTGCCGCTCGGGTTGTTCCAGCGCAGCAGGGTGCCGAGCCGGTAGCGGCCGGTGGCCTTGGAGCCGTAGTTGTCGGCATCGATGCTGGCGTCCCAGGCGCGGCGGCGCTCGGTCTGCACGGTGACGTTGTAGCTGCCTTCGTCGCCGGCCGGCATCAAGGTCGCCTTGGCCGACACGCCGGGCCAGTCGTTCAGCGTGAACATCGCGCGGTCCAGGCCCAGCACACCCATCGGCGCGCCGACCACCACGCCTTCACGCTGCAGCACCCGGTTCGTGCGCTCGGGCGTGAGCGGTGCGCCGGTCGTGCTGACCACCTCGACGCGCGCGATGCGCGGCTCGACGATTGCGATCTGCAGCACGCCCTTGGACAAATCCTGGTTCGGAAACCCGACGCCTGCGAGCCCCAGGCCGCGCTCGTCGTAGCGGCGCCGGATGGCTGCTGCGATCAGGCTCAGGTCGGTGGCTTCGATCGGGCGGTTCAGGAACGGTTTGACGAGTTGCTGCAACTCGGCGCCGGACACCGCGGTGGTGCGGCTGAACCGAACCTCGTTCAGCACGAAGCTGCTGCGCGGCGCCAAGGCCGCGACCGCCGGCGGTGCGGCCTTGGCGGGCTGGGCCTGCGCCGGAACGCCGGACGCCAGGGCCAGCACGGCAGCAGCGCCTGCACGAAGGATGAAAGCGTGTGATGTCATGGGGGGCTCAGCGGGCGGGTTCGGTGCCGGCGGTCAGCAGCCGCCCGTTGCCGATGACGTTGAACGGCGCCCAGAAGAAGGGGTGCGCGAAGCGGCGGTTCTTTTGTACTTCCAGCTGGGCCGACCGCATGCTTTCCATCAGGTCGTGCCCGGCGGACAGCTCGCGGTACAAGCGGCCCATCAGCAGGTCGGTCGATTCGTCGGCCACCGGCCACAGCGACGCCACGACGCTGTTCACGCCGGCCGACAGGAACGAGCGCGTGAAGCCGACGATTTCATCGCCGCGCGCTACCTTGCCCAGGCCGCTCTCGCAGGCCGACAAGGTGACCAGGCGCACGCCGCTCAGGTTCAGCGCATAGATGTCGCGTGCTTCCAGCAAACCCGGCTCGGTCGGCGTTGCGGCAAACAGGATGCGCGAGAACAGCGGGTCGGCTTCGTCGAGTTCGGCATGCGCGGCCACATGCACCACGCTGGCCGAATTGGCGCTGCTGCGAAAGCGCTGGCGCGTCGCTTCATGCTGCACGTACACGTCGCTGCGGGCGAAGGTCTTGGCGACCTGCGCCACCTCGCGCTCGGCCCCCGGCAGCGGCACGTTGAGGTCGGTGCTCGGGTTGCCGAAGCCCAGCAGCGACGCGGCCGGCGGATTGCCTTTGGCCAGCAGGTTCGCGCCGATTGCGGACGACGGCCACACCGTCACCGCGGCGCGCTCGATCAGGAAACTGCGGCCATCGTGCAAGGCCTGGAACGGCAGGTAGTGCAGCGGCCCGTGCGGCACGATGAAGAGCCGGCGAACGCCCGTGAGGTCGACATTGGCGAACAACGTGCGGTGGAGGTTTTGCGCCAGTGCGGTGGTGTCACGGCGGCGCTCGATCACGCTGGCGCGAAAGGCCTCGACCTGTTGGGCCAGCGCCGCCTGGCCGGCTCCGATGATGCCGGCCGACATGCCGCTGCGCGTGATCAGCCACACCAGGCTGCGCTTGTCCAGCACATGGAACTGCAGCACCGCCTCGCCGGGGGCCAGCGTCTGCTGCAGCTGGGCCAGCGTGACGCGTTCGTGCGCCAGCGTGTCGTCGGTGCGCTCGCGCACCGAATCGAGCAGCTGGCGCGAACGCGAGGCTTCGGACAGCGTCCACGCGGCCTCGAAGTTCTGCGTGTTGATGCTCAGCTCGAGCGCGGTGTCGAACACCTTCTGGATGTCGCCGAACAGCCCGGTCTTGAACTCTTCGCTCTGGAACTTGCTGCGCAGCGTGTCGGCCAGGTGCACCGTGTCGAGGTAGGCGCGCAGCGCGGCCGGCTGGTTGCCGCGCGCCAGCTCCACGCGGCCCAGGCCTTCGGAGGCCCACAGTCGGTTGTACAGCGCCGCCGGGTCGCTCGATTCGGCCAGCAGGCGGCCAAACAGCGCCGCGGCCGGATCGATCTGGCCGTCGGCCAGCAGCGCGTTGGCGCGGCTGCGGGTGTAGAACGCGCCCAGCTTGTCGGCCTCGCTGCGCGGCAGCTTGGCGAGCGTTGCCAGCGCTTCAGGGGCGCGCCCCGCGGCCGTGTAGGCATTGGCCAGCGACACCGTGACCAGCGGGCGAAAGCGCTCGCTGGCCAATTCGATGCTGCGCTGGAAGGCGCTGATCGCTGCGTCGTAGCGGCCGCGCCGCACCGCCACGTCGCCCAGCACCTTGTAGGCCGGCGCGTGCGCTTGTTGCGGCTGTTGCGCCGGCAAGGCCAGGGCGCCCTTGGCAAAGGCTTCGGCCTCGTCGAGCAGGCCGGCGTAGCTGTAGGCGATGGCCAGGTCGCGCTGCGCCAGCGCTTTCAGGTCGTCGTTGCGCTCCGACGCGCCCAGGTGCAGCGCCTTGCTGGCCGCACGGATGCTTTGGCGAAACTCGCCCTGCTCGGCCAGCGCGATCGAGCGCCCGCAGTAGGCGTAGCCGTCGAGCTTGACCACGTCGCGTTCATAGAGCGCCCGGCCTTCGGCGCTGGTCGCCAGCAGGCTGGCCGCGTCGCGCTGGCGCGCCAGTGCATTGCGGGCGATGTTGTTGCCTTCGGACAAGCCCTCGGCGCCGGACTGGGCCTGGGCCGACAGGCCCAGCGCGCACAGCAGCGCGCAAACGCCGCGGCCCGCGGCCGCGCCCCAGGGCAGCGAACGGCCAGCCGAGCGGCGCCGCCGGGAACAGTTCACCGAGGCCCCGCCGCTGACCTGAACGCGTTGATACAACACTGGTGTGCCTCGCATGAAGAGCGCTGAAGAGACCGGACGCCGGGAACGGCCGCCGCGCTGAATCGTAAAAGCATCCGAAGCTCACGCAAGTGACCAAGGTGAGTGACCGCAGCCGGGCCGCCGGGCGTCACGGCACCGCCCGCAGAACCGCATACAGGTCGCGCGTGCGCACCGGCTTGAACATCACCTGGTGGCCGCTTTCATGCACCCGCTTGACTTCGTCGGGCGAGGTGTCGCCGGTGATCAGCAAGGCCGGCAGCGGCGCGCCGTACACCGCACGCACGCGTTCGATGGCCTCGATGCCGTCTTCGCCGTTGGCCAGCCGCAGGTCGGAGATCACGATGTCGATGACCCCGGCATGGCGCCGCACCTCCATGCAGGCTTCGGCGATGTTGGCGGCCGCAAGCACCAGGTAGCCCCAGGTTTCCAGCAGGCCGCGCATGCCGACCCGGATGCTTTCTTCGTCGTCGATCAGCAGCAGGGTGCGGCTGAAATCGATGGGCGACGGCAGCGTGTCGGCAGCGACCACGAGGTTGTCCATCTCGGCCAGCTCGGAAGCCTTGATGAGGATGCGAAACACCGTGCCGTGGCCGGGCCGCGACGAGACCTCGAGCTGGTGCCCCATCAGCAACACCAGCCGCTTGACGATGGCCAACCCCATGCCCAGCCCGCGCGAGCGGTCGCGGCCCGGGTTGGTGACCTGGTAGAACTCGTCGAACACCTTGGGCAGTTCTTCTTCGTCGATGCCGATGCCGGTGTCCCAGACCTCGATGCTGACGCCGTCCTGGCGCGTGCGTGCCACCACCACGATGCCGCCCTCGGGCGTGTAGCGGATCGCGTTGTGGATCAGGTTGCTCAGCACCCGCTCCAGCAGGTGCGGGTCGCTCATCACGACCTTGCCGCCGGGCTTGAAGCGCAGCGCCAGTCCGAGTTCTTCGGCCTGGCCTGCGCAGTGCATGTGCAGCACGCGGAACAGGTCGCGGATCGGAAACGGATGCAGGTTGGGCTCGACCACGCCGGCATCGAGCTTGGAGATGTCGAGCATCGCGCTGAACGATTGCTCCAGTGCGTCGATCGAGCGGATCATGTTGGTCACGGTGGGCTGCAGCGGCGTGCGCGCGAGCTGCTTTTCCAGCGTCGCGGCAAACAGGCCGAGCGCGTGCATCGGCTGGCGCAGGTCGTGGCTGGCAGAGGCCAGGAAGCGGCTCTTCTCGCGGTCGGCCTGCTCCACCAGGAACACCTGTTGGCGCAGCGCGCGCACCAAGGCGTCGTTGTCGAGCTTGGTCTGCATTTCTTTCATGAACAAGCGGTGTTCTGCGTTCGAGAAGAACAAGGTCATCAGCATGAAGGCCAGCGTGAGCAAGCCGACGGCCACCGGAATCGGCGCGTTCTTCCACAGCATGAAGGCGATCAGCGGCACCAGCAGCGAAAACAGCCAAGTGTAGATGGCCACACGCTGCGCTGCCACCGCGTGCGCGCCGGCGGCGGCCATCACCAGCAGCACCAGCACCAGCAAGGTGGCGGCCACCAGGTTCGGCTCGGCCATCAGCAGCAGCGGCGCCACGCCCCAGGCGGCTGCGGACACGAACAACACGCCCAGGTAGCGGCGCATCCACAGCGCAGGCTGGGCCAGCGCGTCGCGGCCCTGCTGGTGGAACGAACGCGCCAGCACCAGCTGCAAGCCTTGCGTGGCGTGGATCAACGCGGCCCAGCCAAGGATGTGCAGATGGCCCGACAGCCACGCGTAGGCCAGCCAGCAGGCCAGTGCGATGCCGAACGACACGCCGATGTACAGGTACGCATGGCGAAACAGGCGTTCGACTTTGGAGGAGAGCGTTCTTTCGCGCCGCCGATCGAAGCCTTCTTCGATCGCGGAAACCGACGTTGCGCCGTCGGTCGCGGGCGGCGCAAGGCGGAAAACCACGTCGTGCGTGAACCGGCCCTAGCGGAACAGGCTGATCAGGTGCGAGCGCGA
>DASQOS010000300.1:0-5710 GCA_035644375.1 Rhizobacter sp. | reverse complement strand
ACCACTCAACCACGACGGTTTTTCGCCCGGCGTGGTGCTGAGCGTGGGCTGGCAGTTCACTCCCACCTATTCGTTGCAGGCGAATGTGCTGGGCAATTCGGCGTTGATGTTTCAGCTGGGGATGGATTTTCCCTGACCGAGGCGCTGGCCGGCATGCGCCGCGGAATCAGCTGAGCAGATCGAACAAGCTGCGTGCCACCACCTGGGTGGCGCGCCGAAGGTCTTGCAGCAGCACATGCTCGTCGGCGCGTTTGGCGTTGGACTCGAGTACCGTGCGTGGCCCCGCGCCGTAGATCACCGCCGGAATGCCGCGCTCGCAGTACAGCCGCGCGTCGGTGTAGAGCGGCGTGCCCGACGTGGGGATCGGTTCGCCGAACACCGCTTCAGCGTGCTTTTGCAGCGCCTGCACCAGCGGCGCATTGCCCGCGAGCGGCTGCAGCGATTTGGCCAGCAACAGGCGTTTGACATCGACCGTGATGCCGGGGAACGAGGCCGCCGCGTCGGCGATGACCCCGCGGAGGGACGCTTCGACGGCAACGGGGTCTTCTTCGGGAATCATGCGGCGGTCCAGCCGCAGCAGCACCTTGCCGGGCACGACGTTGGTGTTGGTGCCGCCTTCGATGCGGCCCACGTTCAGGTACGGGTGGGTGATGCCGGCCACCGTCGAAGTGAGTTTTCGGTACAGCGTGTTCTGCTGGTACAGCGCGTTGAGGATGGTGACCGCACCTTGCAACGCATCGACGCCGCTGGCCGGAATGGCCGCGTGCGCCATCTTGCCGTGCACCGTCACTTCCATCTGCAGGCAGCCGTTGTGTGCCGTGACCACCTGGTAGCTGAAGCCGGCGGCAATCAGGTAGTCGGGCTGCGTGAGGCCGTGCTTCAGCAGCCAGCCGGGGCCGAGTTCGCCGCCGAATTCTTCGTCGTAGGTGAAGTGCAACTCAACGCCACCTTTGAGCGGTGCCTGCAACGATTCAAGGGCGCGCACGGCGAAGGTGTAGGTCGCGAAGTCGCTCTTGCTGACGGCCGAGGCGCGGCCGTACAGCTTGCCGTCGGCCACGTCGCCGCTGTAGGGCCCGTGCGTCCAGCCCTCGCCCGGCGGCACCACGTCGCCGTGGGCATTGAGCGCGATGGTCTTGCCCTTGCCATAGGGGCGGCGCACGATCAGGTTGGTGAGTGATTGCAGGCCGTAGGCCTGGACCTCGGCAGCGGGCACGGCGTGTTTTTCTGCGTCGAAACCGAAGCCTTTCAAAAGCTCCGCGGTGCGCTCGGCGTGCGGTGCGTTGTTGCCGGGCGGCGTGTCGGTGGGCACCTGGACGAGGGCCTGCAGGTAGCGCACTTCTTCGTCGAAGTGCGCGTCGATCCAAGCGTCGAGTTGTTCGTGGGAAGACGTCATTCGAGTTCTGCGGCCAGTTCGTCCAGCAGGTGCTGGAAGGCTTCGACACACAGCTGCGCATCGTCGTTGGTGATGGTCTCGAGCGGGTTGTGGCTGATGCCCGAATTGCCGCCGCGCAGGAACAGCATTGCTTGCGGCATCACCTCGTGCATCTTCATCGCGTCGTGGCCGGCGCCGCTGGGCATGCGGTAGACCGGCAGGCCGCTGGCCTGCACCGCGTGTTCCCAGAGTGCCTGCCATGCCGGTGCGCTGGGTGCGGCGGCGGCGCGGTTCGTTTCTTCCAGCGTGAAGCTCACGCCGCGCCGCTCGGCAATGCGCTGCAATGCGGCCAGCACGTCGTGCATCAGCGCGTCGCGCGCCTCGTTGGTCGTTGCACGCAAATCGAGGCTGAACTGGCAACGCCCCGGCACCACGTTGATCGAGCCGTTCGGCACATTCAGCATGCCGATCGTGCCGACCAGGTCGGGTTCCAAGGCGGCGCGGCTCTCGACGTAGAGCGCGAGCTCGGCCACGGCCGCTGCGGCATCGCGGCGCCGGTCCATCGGCGTGGTGCCGGCGTGGCTCGCCATGCCGAGCACTTCGCCGACATAACGCACGCTGCCGTTGATGGAAGTCACCACGCCCAGCGGCAGATCGAGTTCATTCAGAACCGGGCCTTGCTCGATGTGCACTTCGACGAAACCGAGGTAGCGCGTGCTGTCTCGCCGGATCGAGGCCGGCGGCTCGCATCGCCTCGCGCATCATGACGCCGTCGGCGTCGCGCTGGTCGAGCCACGCGGTGTTGAACTGGCCGATCAAGGCGCCCGAGCCGAGAAACGTGGCCCGATAGCGCTGGCCTTCTTCTTCGGCAAAGCCGATGACTTCGAAACCGAAGGGCAGGCGTTTGCCTTGCCGGTGCAACTCTCGGACGCACACCATCGGCACCAGAATGCCCAGGCGGCCATCGTATTTGCCGCCGTTGCGCACGGTGTCGTAGTGGCTGCCGGTCAGCAGACGTTTGGCGTTCTTGTCGGCGCCTTCATAGAGGCCGACCACATTGCCGACCGCGTCGACGCTGACCTCGTCGAAGCCGCATTCGCGCATCCAGCGCACCAGCTGCGACTGGCAGGTGAGGTGCGCATCGGTCAGGTAGGTGACGGTGAGCTGGCCGAGTTCGGCATAACCGGCGTCGCTGTGTTGCGCGAGCAGCTCGGCGCAATCCCACACCTGGTTGCCGAGCAGCGGTTCGACACCGAACTTGTCGTTCAAGCGGATCTCGGCGATGCGGTCGATGTTGCGCAGGCACTCGGCGCGTTCGAAATCAGCGTGGTGGCCCAGCCGGCGCTCGAAGGTCGCGATGATCTCTTGGCGTGTCAGGCCGGTGCCGCGTGGCCCGCGCACCGCCAGGATGAAGGGCCAGCCGAACTTGGCGGCATACGCGGCATTGAGCTCGCGCAGTTTGGCCAGGTCTTCCGGCGTGCAGGCTTTGAGGCCGGCTTGTTGCTGCTCATGGGTCGACTCGCTGGTCAATGTGCCGGCCTCGGCCAGCTTGCCGGCCAGTTCGGGGTGGGCGCGTAGCAGCGCCAGCTGCGCTTCGGGGTCGGCTTCGCGCACGCCACGCACCAATGCATATTTCAGGTGCGCCAGGCTCTTGAAGGGCCGCTGCTTCAACGCGAGTGCGACGACCCACGGCGAATGCTCGTAAAGGCCAGTCAGCCATTGCTGCGCCTGGTCCGGCGATGCGCCATTCAGCGCTTCCAAGGTCAAGCTCATGTGGCCACCTCCGGCGCCGGAAAGTGCGCCTTCCAGTGCCGTGCGATGTCGATGCGGCGGCACACCCACACCTTGTCGTGCGCCAACACGTGGTCCAGAAAGCGCTGCAGCGCGGCGATGCGCCCGGGCTTGCCCAGCAGGCGGCAGTGCATGCCGACGCTCATCATCTTGGGCCGGTTCTCATCCGCGGGATCGCCTTCGGCATACAAGGCATCGAAACTGTCGCGCAGGTAGGTGAAGAAGTGGTCGCCGGTGTTGAAACCCTGTGCCTGCACGAAACGCATGTCGTTGGTGTCCAGCGAATACGGCAGCACCAGGTGCTGTACGGTGCTGCCATCGGTCTTGGTCACCGGCGTCCAGAAGGGCAGGTCGTCGCCGTAGTAGTCGCTGTCGTATTCGTAGCCGCCGTGGTCGACCACCAGGCGGCGCGTGTTCGGGCTGTCGCGTCCGGTGTACCAGCCCAGCGGCCAGGCGCCGCCGGTCATGTCTTTCAGCACATGGGTGGCCAGGTCGATGTGGCGCTTTTCGGTGGCTTCGGGCAGGTTCTGGTAGTGGATCCAGCGCAGGCCGTGGCTGGCGATTTCGTAGCCGTTGTGCATGAACGCGGCCAACAATTCGGGGTAACGCTGCAAGGCCATGCCGACACCGAACACGGTGAGCGGCAGCTGGCGCTTCTCGAACTCGCGCAGGATGCGCCACACGCCGGAACGCGAGCCGTATTCGTACATCGACTCCATCGTCATGTGCCGGCTCTCATAGGCCTGCGCGGTGATCAGCTCGGACAGAAAGGTCTCGGACGTGGGGTCGCCATGCAGCGTGTTGTTCTCGCCGCCTTCTTCGTAGTTGAGGACGAACTGCACGGCAATGCGCGCGCCACCCGGCCATTGCGCATGGGGAGGGTGGCGGCCATAGCCGGCCAGGTCGCGCGGATAGGGATCGGTCATGACAGCCCCCCGTTCGATGGATACATCGAACGACCCCCCGAGGCGGTGCGGGCCGGCTTGGGAGTGGCCCGGCGCCCGGCCCGCAGGGTTGCGTCTAAGAAGCGACTTGGCATGTTCAGCTCGCAGGCAAGAGTGCAGATTGAAGATCCGGCACACGTGGGTCCAGCCGCAGATTGCGCTCCACGTTGTTCAAGTGGGCCTGCATCAGCCTGGCAGCAGCACGTGCATCGTGTTTTTCCAGCGCATCGACCAGGCCCACGTGCTCGTCGAACGAATGCTCGGCCGAGTGGGCCGAGGGGTACATCAGCGAAATGAGCGAACAGCGCGACACCAGGTCTTGCAGGATCTCGGCCAAGGCATCGTTGCCCAGCATGCGCGCCAGCACCACGTGAAAGTCGGCCAGCAGCTGGTTGCGGCCGGACACATCGGTGCGCTGCACGGCGGCTTGTTCATCACGCAGGTGCGCGCGCAGCTCTGCGATGTGCTGCGGCGTCAGTTCGGCTGCGGCGCGTTTGATCATCGCGGTTTCCAACATGCGGCGCACCTCGAACACCTGGCGCGCTTCTTCCATGCTGGGCTGGGCCACCTTCGCGCCACGGGCGGGTTCCAGGGTGACCAGCTTGTCGCGGCTCAGTTGGTGCAGCGCCTGCCGCACGATGGTGCGCGACACCTTGAAGATGTCGGCGATCTTTTGCTCGGCCAGCTTGGTGCCCGGCATCAGCCGTCGCTCGACGATGGCCGTGTTGATCGATTCGACGATGCGCCGCGTTGCGCTCTGTGCAGAGCGTTGCGCCGCGCGGGAACCGTTGGCGGTGACTGCGCGCAGAACTTGCTTGCTGCGGGCGCGTGCTGCCGCCGGCGTGGCGGCCCTGACGGGGCGAATGACTTCGAGCATGTGTGCGGAGCGCGACATGGCGGCAGGTGAAATGAAATCAAAGACCAGACCGAAATCAGTTTGCGCGGTCCCGCAAACTGTATACACTTTTGTCCGTCTTGCAACCCATTTTCCAGACCATTGAAAGGAGCGACACCATGGGCCAACTCACCACACATGTGCTCGACACGATGAATGGTTGCCCGGCTGCCAGCATGCTGGTCGGCCTGTACCGGGTGCAGGGCGACGTGCCCGTGCTGATCAAGCAACTGGCACTCAACCACGATGGCCGTGCCGACGTGCCGATGCTGGACGAAAGCAATTTCAAGACGGGCAGCTACCGCCTGTTGTTCGAGGTGGCGGCTTATTTCAAAGGGCGTGGCGTCACGCTGCCCGAACCGCCATTCATCGACGCGGTGCCGGTCGATTTCGGCATGTCCAATCCTTTGCAGCACTATCACGTGCCGCTGCTGGTCAGTCCGTGGTCCTATTCCACCTACCGCGGCAGTTGATCTGCACCGTCCGATGAACACGCGTGTCGCAGTTGACTGTCACGCCATGAAGCCAGTCAAAACTGTATACACGCACTGATGGATGTCTACCTGCTCGACTGGCTCAACCTGTTGCTGCGCTGGGCGCACGTCATCACCGCCATCGCGTGGATAGGCGCTTCGTTCTACTTCGTCGGGCTCGACAACAGCCTGACGCCGCCGCAAGACGACAAGGACACGGCCAAAGGCATCGGCG
>DASQOS010000299.1:0-11245 GCA_035644375.1 Rhizobacter sp. | reverse complement strand
CTGGGTCGTGGACTACTGCAATAACCGCATGCTGCGTTTTCCCGTCACCGGCGCTGCGCCCGTGCACAGCGACGCACAAGTCGCCTACCTGCCCGGTTTCTACACGTCGACGGTGGACCACGCCAACCCGCGGCGGGTGTTTGCCAATTTTCTGGAGTTCGACGCCGACACGCGAACGCCGTGGCTGCCAGGCCGATCATGGAAGCTGGTACGCAACTGGCTGGCGGGCCTGCCCCAGTGGTTGGAAGACAAGCACGCCTTCAATGCGGCCTTCGGCGGACTCGGCAGCGTCGAGACGCTGGCCAACGGACGGACTTACGGCATCGTCGCGGCGGACCGCCGGCAGGTGATCGTTGAACTGCCGGCGTCTGGCCCCCTGCGCGTGGTCAAGGTCCTGGGCGCTGCTTTACCGCGCTCGACCAACAAGGTGCTGTACGAGAACGGTGACCTCGGCTACGCACAGACGGGGCCCAGCACCCAGTTCGTGATGCGCCTGCCTTTGATCGGCTTCGACAGCAATGCAGACCCTGTCTGGGCCACCGAAGCGGTGACGCTGGCCACGGTGCCCACCTTGCCTGGTTCGCCTTACAACCGTGGCACGTTCAACGGCCTGCCGCCGCGCTTTCCACTCACCGAATCAGGCAAGGTGGTCTTCTTCGACCAGTCGGTCGTGGGCAACGAGGGCTTCCACCTCGGCGCCGCCATGAAAGGCGGCAACCAGTGGGTGTGGCAGGCCAGCCCGACCGGCCCGCTGGACGGCAAAGGAAGTTTCCAGACCAAGGCCGTCGACGGCAGCCTGCACTACGGTGGCAACTCGGTCTGGGCCCATGGTCGCCACATCGTCTACGGCTTTCACGGCGAGTTCTACAAGGACCTGCAAACCGGCAACATCGGGCAGGCCAACCAGTTCATGCATTTCGACGAGAGCGGTCTCTTTCTGGGGCAGTTCGGCCAAGCCTCGACACGCCCATCCGACGCGTTGCAGACCGGCATGAGCGGAAACGCCTTCAGCCCGACGCTGGTCCGCATTGATGGGCGCCTGTACCTGTATCACAACGACGAGTCATCGCACGGCGGCGTGCACCGCTGGCGCATCGACGGCGCGGACGATGTGCGTGAACTGCGAGGTATCGGCCCGGCCGGGAGTCGCATCTTGCTGCAATGACGGTCCCGATCAGCCCGGCGTCTTGGCTGCAATCAACATCGTGCGTGCGAACATCGGAATGCGGCCCACGGTCTCGAAATGCAGATCACGCAGGTCGAACTCCGACAGCAGCGAAGTCAGCGTCGACCGCGAGAAGAATTTCAACCGCCCATCTTCCAGAAGCGGAGCCCAACGCGAATCGAAACGACCTGTCAACGCCAAGGCAAGGTTTTTCGAGTAGCCGTGAAAGTTCGACGTGATGACCAACAGTCCGCCCGGTTTGAGGGCGGTGAGCGCAGCTTCGATCAGCTTGCGCGGCAGCGGAATATGGTCAATCAGCTCGACCGTCACCACGGCGTCGAAGCGACGCGCGAGGCTGGGCCACAAAGGCCGCATCACGTCCAACTGGTGAAAGCGCAAATTGGGGAAGTGCTGCTCGGCCATGCGCACGCCTCCCTCGTTGTGGTCGACACCCGTTACGTCGAAGCCGCAGCGGTCCAATGCGCTGGTGAACCAGCCATTGCCGCACCCCAGGTCGAGAACGGTGTGTGCTTCAGCTTTCACAAGTTGCAAAACGATAGGCCGCGTGACATGGGCGTGAATACTGCGCGGCCCGGGTTGCAGGCTCGCGAGGCCTGCATCGGCCTCGGTTCGCAATTGCTCGATCAAGGGACGGTCAGGTTTCACCCGCGGCCTCGCTTTCGCAATGCCCGGGCCGGTATACCGGCATAGACGGTCCACGGCTCGAGGTCGCGCATGGTCACGCCTGCCAAGCCGAGCACCGCGCCTTCGGCCACCTTGACGCCCGGACCCACAACCGCCCGGGCGCAAATCCAGGCGTAGGGACCCACGCAGATGGGAGAACTGATCATCGGAAACGCCGGGTCATCGACATCATGCGTGGACCCGCACAGGTAGGCGTCTTGCGACACCGTGCTGTGCGAAGCCAGGTGCATCGGCAAGGCGTTGTAGATCACCGCACCATTCGCAATGGTCACGGCGTCTTCGCAAATGAGGTTCCAGGGAGCCCACACTTCGGCACGTGGATAGATGCGGCAATGGGCACCCAGCTTGGCGCCGAAGAGGCGATAGATGCTTGTGCGCCAAGCATGAAACGGGCGCGGAGACAGCCGTACCAGCAGCAGGTACGCAATGCCCCAGACCGCGCGTGCCGCGCGATTGCGCAAGGTCATGCTCGGACGAAGATAGGGATCTGCAGCCGCTGCGAAGGGAGTCATGAAATCGAAGGCGAATAGGGCTGCGTGCGAACACGGGCTGAAGAGAAGCGTGGCATCGCCTCTGCAAACAAGCGAAGCAAGCCCGGCAGCATAGATTTGAAATGTGTCCGAGCGTTGACATCGACGGCGAGGCAGACAGGCCCCACAGCCACGCCGGTGTCACAAAGCACCGCTACCCTTGCCCCGGCATGTGCAGTCGCATGCCAAGAATGGGCACGTGTTTGCGAATGTCGACAGCTCTGATCTCGAGTCACCCCGCTCCGATATGGAAGATCCCGCCGGTCCAGTGGGTCGTCGTCGTACTCAGCGGCGCTGCGGTCATCGGTGCTTTCTATTCCGGACTGCTTTTCATGGTGTCCGGGTGGAACCAGGTCGAGGAATACAGCTACGGCTATTTCATCCCGATCATCTCGGCTTTCCTGATCTGGCAAAAGAGCGACCTGCTGCGCAGGCATGAGCTGCGCGGTGCGTGGTCCGGCCTGTGGCTGCTCGGCCTGGCACTGGGTCTGTGGACCCTCGGTGAGTTCAGTGCGATCCGCTTGTTCAGCCAATACGGCTTCGTCGTCGCGCTGTTCGGGCTGTCGGTCTGCTTCATCGGCTGGCGCGGCACACGCATCATCGTCGTGCCGCTGGCAGTGCTGTTTTTCATGATTCCGCTGCCGCAGTTCGTGCTGCGCGAGCTGTCGCAACAACTGCAGCTGATCTCGTCGGAGATCGGCGTCTCTCTGATCCGACTGTTCGGCATCAGCGTCTTTCTCGAGGGCAACGTGATCGACCTCGGCAGCTTCAAGCTTCAGGTGGTCGAGGCCTGCAGCGGGTTGCGCTACCTGTTCCCGCTGATGGTGCTGGGCTCTCTCGCGGCCTACTTCTTCCAGGGCGCGTGGTGGAAGCGGCTGATCATCCTGGCGTCCACCATCCCGCTGACGGTGCTGATCAACAGCCTGCGCATCGGCTTGATCGGCATCACGGTGGAGTACTGGGGCAGCGAGATGGCCGAAGGGCTGTTGCACGACTTCGAGGGCTGGTTCATGTTCATGGTGTGCCTGGCGCTGTTGATCGGCGAGATGGCCTTGCTGGCGCGCATCGGCGAACGCGCGCAATCGCTGCGCGCCGTCTTCGGCCTCGAATACCCCGAACCCGTCGCCCAAGGCACCCCCGTCAGCTACCGCGCCTTCTCCGCCCCCATGCTCATCGGCGGTCTGTTGTTTGCGGTGGTCGGCCTGGCGTCTTCTCTGGTGCCTGCGCGCGTGCAGGCCGGGCCGGCGCGCGCGCCGCTGTCCGAGTTTGCGCTGAACCTCCCCGGCGGCTGGACCGGCAAGCTCGACTACCTGGACCGCGACGTGCTCGCGACACTGGCCGTCGACGACCACCTGATCGCCAACTACAGCCGGCCAGGCGAGCCATGGGTCAACTTTTTCACCGCGTACTACGACAACCAGAGCGGCGGTCAATCTGCGCATTCGCCGCGCACCTGCATTCCCGGCGGCGGCTGGAAGATCTCGCAGATCGACGAAGCCCCGGTCGCCCTCGCCGACAAGCCCGTGCCGATGATGGTCAACCGCGCGGTGATTCAAAAAGGCGATCAGCGACAGCTCGTCTACTACTGGTTCAACCAGCGCGGGCGGGTGCTGACCAATGAGTTCGCGGTCAAGTGGTTCATCCTCAGCGACGGCATCACCCGCGGCCGGTCCGACGGCGCGATGATCCGGCTGGTCACGCCGGTGGCGGCCGGTGAAGTCGTCGCCCAGGCCGATCGCCGCCTGGCCGCGTTCTTGAACACCATCGCGCCGCGCCTGCACAGCTATGTGCCGGACTGACCCGCATGCGTGAATCTGCCCCGCTCGACGGCAGCGTCTACGTCGCCGGCCACCATGGGCTGGTCGGCTCGGCGATCGTGCGCCACCTGCAAAGCGAAGACCACCACGATCTGGTCGTCGCCTCGCACGAGGAACTCGACCTCCGGTCGGAAACCGAGGTCATGGCGTTTTTCGAAGTGCGCCGCCCCCGGTACGTGGTGCTGGCGGCGGCCAAGGTCGGCGGCATTCTGGCGAACTCCGAGACGCCTGCCGACTTCATCCGCGACAACCTCGCGATCCAGGCCAACGTCATTGAAGCCTGCCACCGCTACAAGGTGCGCAAGCTGGTGTTCCTCGGGTCGAGTTGCATCTACCCCAAGTTCGCTCCTCAGCCCATCACGGAAGACGCTTTGCTGACCGGCGAACTGGAGCCGACCAACGAAGCCTATGCGATCGCCAAGATCGCCGGCCTGAAGACCTGCGCCGCCTACAACCGGCAGTTCGGCAGCAACTTCCTGTCGCTGATGCCGACCAACCTGTACGGCCCCGGCGACAACTACGATCCGCGTGCCTCGCATGTGCTGCCGGCCTTGATCCGCCGCACCCATGAGGCCAAGCTGCGGCGCCACAGCGAGCTGGTGGTGTGGGGCACAGGCACGCCGCGCCGCGAATTGATGCACGTGGACGACCTGGCCTCGGCCTGCGTCTTTGCGCTGCGCCAGCTCGACGCACGGGACATCGGCGAATGCATCAATGTCGGTGTCGGCACCGACCTGTCGATCCGCGAGATTGCAAAAATCGTGATGCAGACGGTCGGGTACGACGGCCGCATCGTCTTCGACACCAGCAAACCGGATGGAACACCGCGCAAGCTGCTCGATGTCTCGGCGATGCGCCGCTTCGGCTGGAGCGCACAGATCCCGCTGGCGCAGGGCATCGTCGATGCCTATCACGACTTTCTGACGCGCTTTACCTCGGACGGCGCGGTCGCTCCGTCCCCCGCCCGTTCAACACAGTGGTGACTGCCGGACTTCTCCGGACCGTCCCACCTTCTTGAGATTGCCTCATGAACTTCCAACACCCTCTGCGAACCATCGCGATGTGCAGCTTCGTGGTCCTGCTGGCCGCCTGCAGCAGCAAGAGCGATCGCATTCAGTCCGGCCTGCAAAAAGGCGCCGAGTACCTGCGCTTGTCCGATTGGGACAAGGCCAGCGTCGAAATGCGCAACGTGCTGCAGATCGACCCGAAGAACGCGCAGGCGTTCTTCATCGCCGGCCAGATCGCCGAAGCCAAGGGCGAAGTGCAGCGCGCTTATGCCAGTTATTCCAAGGCAGTCGAGTTGAAGCCCGACCACATCGATGCCAAGGTCGGCTTGGCCCGCGTGTACCTGATGGCCGGGCGCTTCGATGAGGCCGAAAAATCCGTCTCCGAAGCGCTCAGCGTGAACCCCCAACACGTCGGCGCGCTGACGATGAAGGCCGCCTTGTCGGCGCGCAAGGGAGACGTCGCCGGAGCCACCGAACAGGCCAAGGCCTTGGTCGACGCGCAGAAGAACCCGCCGGTCGAGACCAGCATGCTGCTGGCCGGCCTGTACACCAGCCAAGGCAACGCCACCGCGGCGCTGGCGGTGATCGAATCGGCACTCAAATCCAACCCGCAGAATCTGGCCTTGTTGCAGGTGGGCGCACAGATTTCCGGCGCCAGCAGCGACGCGGCGGTGCAAAAACGCGCCAGCGATTATTTCCGGGTGGCCACCGAACACGCGCCGAAGAACAGCGAGCTCTGGAACGCCTGGGCGCTGCACCACACCCGCCGCAACGAGATCGACCTGGCCGAAGCGGTGTTGCGCGCCTCGGTGCAGGCCCAGCCCGATGACAGCCAACGCACGCTGGTGCTGCTCGATTTCTTGGCGACGCGCCGCGGCAAAGACGTGGCCGAGAAAGAGTTTCTGTCTGCCATTGCGGCCAAGCCGAAGAACGCCAGCCTGCGCTTCGGCCTGGTCAACCTGTACCGTGCGACCGATCGCCAAGCCGATGCCCGCCGCGTGTTGCAAGAGATCATCGACATGGGCAAGGACAACGACCCCAACGGGCTGATTGCCCGCAACCAACTCGCCGCCGACCTGCTGTCCAGCGGCAAGGTGGCACGTGCCCGCGCGCTGAATGCCGAAGTCCTGAAAGCCAACGCACGCGATGGCGCCGCCTTGTTGCTGCGTGGCCGAATGCAGCTTGCCGATGGCGATGCGCGCAACGCCATCATCGACCTGCGCGCCGCCGCCAAGGACCAGCCCGGTTCGCCTGAAGTCGCGGGCCTGCTGGCGCAGGCACACCGGCAAGCGGGTGAACCGCAGCTTGCCCGCGAAGTGCTTTCAGATGCCGTGAAATTCAAGCCCAACAGCGTCGAACTGCGCCTGCTGCTGGCCGCCGACATGGCCGACGCCAAGGAGTACAAGGCCGCAGCCTCCGAGCTGGACGCCGCGATCAAGGCCGCACCGCAGAACCTGCTGGCCTACGACATGAAGGCCCGTCTGGCGCTGGCGCAAAAAGACACGGCGTCTGCCGAAGCCGTGTTCGCCTCGCTGAAAACACAGTTTCCTCAAGACCCCAGCGGCGCCATGAAGCTGGGCCAGCTCTACGCCGAACAGAAAAAGTACGACGCCGCCCTCAAGGAGTACGACGCCGCGGGCAAGCTGGCGCCGCAGGCACAGGCGCCGCTGCTGTCGGCCATCGGCGTGCTGTTGACCCAGCACCGTTTCGACGAAGCCAACAAGCGCATCGACGCGGCGGCCACGCTCGATCCCAAGAGCACATTCCCTTACCGCCTGCGGGCCGAGCTCGCGGTGGCGCGCGGCGACCTGCCGGGCGCAGAGCAGTCGTACGTCAAGTTCATCGAGTTCGCACCCACTGCGTCCGCTGCCTACCAGGGGCTGGCGCGCGTCAAGGCCCAACGCAACAACATCTCGGACGCCATCGCCGTGCTGGAGCAAGGCGAAAAGGCCAACCCGGCCGAGACCAGTCTGCCGGTGATGCGTGCCGAGTGGCTGTCGCGCGCCGGGCGCAACAACGAGGCCATCGCCTTGTACGAAAAACTGCTCAAGCAGTCGCCCGACGATGACAGCTACGCCAACAACCTGGCCTACCTGCTGACGGAAACCCAAGGCGACAAACCGAGCCTCGAGCGCGCGCTGACCTTGACGGATGGGTTCAAGGAATCGATGAACGCGGGCTTCCTCGATACCTTGGGCTGGACCCGCTACAAGCTGGGCCAGTACGCCGATGCGGTATCGGTTCTCGAGAAAGCGGCGCAACGCGCGCCCGAGGTGCCGCTGTACCAGCTGCACCTGGGCATGGCCTTGCACAAGAAGGGCGACACCGCCCGGGCCCAGCCGATTCTCAAGAAGGCCATCGACAGCAAGACGCCTCTGCCCGACCTGGAAGAAGCGCGCAAGCTGCTGGCGATGAAGTGACGCCGCAGCGGGCGCTTCAATCCCTGCGTCGGCGGCGCACGACGAAAACCATCACGCCGAGCCCGCCCGCCACCAAGGACCAGGGCCCGAAGTCGTCGTCGACGGGCTGCAGCAGCGTTTCTGCAGCGTCCGCCTGCGCATTCGGTCCCTCGTTGAGGACCGCGTGCAGGGCTTCGCGCGCTGCGCCGTGTTCCCCGTTCGGTGTGGCGGCGTGCAGTCCGCTGCAGGCCGCCGTGACCACGGCCACCAGACTCGCCGCACGCGTCAGGCGCCTGGTTGTTTTCACCTCGTCCTCAGCGGTTCATACACGCCGACCCGCAGCCCGAAGCGCGCCACACGGATTCGTCTCAGAGCTTGCATCATGAAAAGATCTCCTGCCTTGAACCCATGTTCAAGCCAGGCAGTGTGGCGGGATCACGTGACAGACGCCGGCGCATGCCGGCGCTTGCGGTGCGCCCGGCCTCAGGTGGCCGGGGCGTCTTCGCCTCGTCCAATGGCGGCGCGGCCACCCAGCTGGGTCAGCTCGACGATGACCGCCTGCGCACAGACCAACGCGTTCAGCGCACTGTGCATGCGGCTGCCTTCCGGCGCCGGCCCTTCGGATCGCAAATGTTCTTCCAGCCACGCCAATTGGGCAGCGATGAAGGCGAACTCTTCCATACTGGTCATGAGAAACCTGCGAGCCGTCGCTGCACTTCAGCCTTGCGGCTCAGGCCGTGGCGGCAGCCTTTCGTTGGCGTGCGCCCGAGGCGCCGAACACGCCGAGTCCGAGCAAGAACAAGGGCAGCGCCGCCGGCAGCGGCACCACCGCGGGTGCGGCGGCAATCAGCGAACCCGAATAGGCCGCCGGCGCAGCCAGCAACTGGCCGCGCACCTGCAGGCTGTAGTTGCCGTCCGCCAAGGCCGAAGACGGCGTGAACGAGATGGTCTGGGTGAACGGCCCGGTGGTGGTCACGGTTTGCCAACCCGCCGCCACCACGCCCAGCGCATCGAGCAGGTTGACCTGGAGGTTGTCGATCCCGAAGGTGGCCAGCCCGCCGGCTCCGTCGTCGAACTTGAACGCGGCCGCCAGGCTGGTGATGCTGGCATTGCCGCCGAGAATGAAATTCCAGCGATCGACGAAGTTGTACGGCGCGCTCAGGGTCTGCGTGCTGAGCGACAGACTGGTGGCGGTGGAATTGGAAAACGCCAACGACGCGGGCGCCGAGATGGGGCCGAGGTTGCCGATGAAATCGGCATTCGCGCTGCCCGCCGCCGTCAGGCCGAGCAGGCACACCAGTTTTCGAAATCCTGAAGCAGTCACGTGGGTCCCCTGGCAGCTTTTTTGTCGCTGTATTTTGTGAACAGACTGGCGCTCATGCTGAGCCGCTGGGGTGACAGCATGCCCTTCATGACACGCCGGGGAAATGATCCGAACGAGCCAGCCTGCAGGCCCCGGGGCGACTCCTCACAGCGTCGGGAGCAGCCGATAAAAGGTGCTCGCGCCGGCCGGCAGCCCCAGGTCGTAGGAGCCGTATCGCTTGACCCGCACCCGGCCGACCGTGTGAAACGGACCGACCTTGCCCGCGGCGGCTTGCAGCAGGTAGTCGCCGGGGCGCAGCAGGCGCGTTTGCAGCAGCTGCTGCCTGCCCTTTTGCGACAAGCGGACCCCGCCAAACGGCCGTGCCAGCGGGTCGCTGATGAACACGCCCTGGCCGGGCATTAGGACACTTTTCCAATAGGCCTCGATCAGCGTCTCGCCGCCCAGATAACGCCCCATCATGACCGCCACGTCGGGAAACTTTGCGCGGTAGTTGCAAGGCTCGGTGGTGTTGCCATAACTGCCCGTGGCGCCGGCGCTGAGCCAGTCCAGCGCACTCGTCTGCGGGCTGTCGGTGAGCATGCCGCCCAGCGAGGTCAGGTGATCGGCGACCGCGCCGTCCAGGTAGCGGTTGCTGCGCATGCCGCTCACCCACTGCGTTCCGGTGAACAGAAACATCACGTCGGGCGTGTTCTTGAGCACGTCGTCATCGACCACTTCGATCGGGTAACCGCCTGCCAGCCGGGTGCGCGCCGACGCAAAGGTTTCGGCGCGCACGTTGCGCTTGCGGTCGCCGGTGTTCAGCAGATAGCCCGTTCCCACAGGCCAGCGCCTGTCGGAGCGCAGGCCACGCTCGATCAGCGCCTTCACCTGGTTCACGTCCTGGCCCGCCAGCAGCATCGCCGGCCGCAGCCCATGGTCCTTGAACGGCGCGTTGCTCGGGCTGTCGAAGTAGGGCGACCGCTGCGTGACCTGGCAACCCGACGCGCAGTACGCGCGGTCAAAACCGAACGCGAACGCGCTGGTCACCGACATGCAGTCGACGCGGTAGGGCAGTGTCCAGGCCAGCGCATACGCTTGCACCGCCGCGGGCACCTTGGCGCGCAATTCTTCCTGCAGGCTCACGAAGGCCGCCTGGCTCATCGCGACCTGGCCCGGCGCAAAGCGGACGTGGATCACCCGATCGGCGGCCAGGCCGCGGCGGCTGGCGTAGTACGCGCCAGTCTCGACGCTGGCCGGGTCGGCGTCGTTGATGATCAGTGCCAGGTCCTCGGTGCGCAATCCGATGGGTGGCAACGAGATCTGCGGCAGCGTGTTTTCATCCTGCGCCGGATCGGGTGCCGACATGGCGGCCGCATGGACGCAAAGCGCCAACGCGAGCGTCAGGCCCCGGCCAAGCCGCGATGTCGGCTGCGCGAAGTTCATGGCCGCAAGCGGGTCAAGCCGCTCTCGACGTCCAGCGGCGGTACCACGGACGGCGCTTGGCGTGAACGCTCTTTTCGGTGTCGCGGGCGTGGCTCATCACGCTGCCGATCAGGTTGAACGGCGCCAGCAGGTCGGTCATGCTCTCCATGTCCTGCATCGAGGTCGTGTGCTCTTCGACCACCACCAGCGTGGTGTCCACCTGCGGCAGAAAGGCCAGTGCGTCGGCGGTGTCCAGCAGCGGCGGCAGGTCGACGATGATGTAGCGGTCGCGGTAGCGCTGCTTCATTTCGACGATCAACTGCTGCGCCACCTTGGTGGCCAGCAGCTCCGAAGAATTCAGCAGCGCCTGCTGGCCCGCCGGCAGCAGCACGAAGCGCGCAACCCCCGGATTGATCAGCAGCTCGGGAATCGGCACACCATGCATCAGGTGGTCGCTGAGGCCAGGCGCGCCGTCCAGGCCGAACATCGCCTGCAGACCCTGTCCCGTCATGTCGGCATCGACCAGCAGCACCGCCGAGTCATAGTCGGCGGCGATGGTCAGCGCCAGGTTCAGCGCCGTCAGCGACTTGCCCTCGATGCGCCGCGGGCTGGTCACGGCCAGCAGCGTGTGGCCGTCGGCACGCATGCGTTGCAGCACCTGGTTGCGCAGCATCTTGAACGATTCGGCGAGCGCCGAGCGGTCGCTCTTGACGACGCCGTGCGTGCGCTGCAAACGCAGCACCGCGTCGGCCATGACCTGGGTGCTCGAGTACTCGATTCGCAGGGGTTCGGTGCGTGTCTCGGCCTCACCGGCCGGCGGCGCGGTCTTCACGACGTGCACCTTGGCGGCGCCCGCGGGGATCGGGTCACTCATCGGGGCCTTGTCATCATTGAACA
>DASQOS010000298.1:0-6631 GCA_035644375.1 Rhizobacter sp. | reverse complement strand
CATCCGCTCGAGCACCTCTTCGACGGTGTCGTCTTCAGAGCACGACAAGGTGCGCTGGGTCATGATGTCCGAGACCGGCGTGCTGACGGCGTCGAGGTTCAGCGCGGTGGCACGAACGGTGATGTCGCGGTCGGTGACGATGCCGACCACGCCGTCACCGGCGCTCACCGGCAGCGCGCCGACGTTCATCTCGCTCATCAGCAAAGCGGCTTGCTGCAGCGTGTCGTGGGGCTGCAGGACCACCACGTTGCGGGTGCAGACCGCGGCGATGCGTGTCATGCCTCTGACCCGTTCGGATAGGGCGACACCACGACCTGCTTGCCGCGCTGGCTGCGGTACAGCTGGGCCGCCAGGCCGGCGGTGATGGCGATGAACAGAAGTTTGCGAATCATGGGGGTCTCCTTGAAGAGGTTGAGGTGCGTGCGCTGAGCGTGAACGCGTGGCAATGAAGAGGGGGAGCACCAAGCCTAGGCGTGATGCCGGCGGATGTCAGTCGGCCCGCGTCGCCGCAGCGTGTCGGAGCAGTCCGACGCCGAAGAACGGCCGCTGGACCTGGGTCGGCGATGCGTGGTTCTTCAAAGAAGGCGGGGCGCAGCGCTGCCGCGCCGCCAAGTACGCCGAGTTCCGCGTGGCCGTCGCCGGCCGAGCGCTGCGGGTCGGCATGTCCGAGGCAGAATTGAAGCCCATCCAGCCCGGAACCTGAACCCCGCCCATGCCTGCCACCCTTGACGATGTGATCGAAGCCCTCGTGCGTGCCTACCGGGAACCCGAAGCCAGTGATGCGCTGCCGCTGGCCGGAGCCTTGCGCGACCTCGACGACGCCTATCTGGTGCAGACCTGCGTGGGCAACGAGCTGGGCTGGTGGGACGATGCGCCGGCGCTGCACTGGAAATCGGGCGCCGCGTCGCGCACCGCCACGCAGACGCATTCGCCGCTGCCGCCGCGCGGCGTGCTGCGCAGCCCGGCCGACATGCGCGCGCGCCCGGCATTGCGCATGCGGCTGATCGAAGCCGAGATCGCCTTTCGCCTGGGCGAGCCCATCAACAACGCGCGTGCTGCCGCGCTGAACCACGACAACGTGATGTCGGTGGTGGACGCCATGGCGGTGTCGATCGAAGTCGTCGATTCACGTTGGCAGCAGGGCCCGCAGGCGGAGCCGCTGCTGCGCGTCGCCGACCTGCAGTCGCACGGCGCGCTGGTGCTGGGCGAGTGGCTGCCTTGTGCGGCGCGCGATTGGGCGGCGCAGGTCTGCCGCGTGAAGATCGGCCAGCAGCCCGAGCTGCTGTGGCAGGGCTCGCACGCCTGCGGCGACCCGACGTTCTTGCTGCCGGAATGGCTGCGCCACGTGACGCGCGAAGGCTTCCAGGTGCCTGCCGGCAGCGTGGTGTCCACCGGCACCTGGTGCGGCGCGCCGGCAGCACAGCGCGGTGACCTGGTGCAAGTGAGCTTCGACGGACTCGGCCAGGCGCGGGTTCAGCTCTGAATGCCAACGCACCGGCGGCAGCGCTGCCGCAAAGGCATCACCAGAGCTGTGCGACCGGGAAAGTCACGCTGACGTAGCCCGACTTGTTGGCCGGCGCGGGGCGGTCTGCGCGTGCCAAGCCGGCTTCAATGTCTATCTTGGCATTGGGTGCGTAGGTCAGGGCATAAAGCAGTTGCCGGCCATGCTGGATGCCGTGCTGGCGGGTGGCCGACACCTCGGCAACCGCGCCCCAGTGTTTGGACCACGACACCGAGAACGCAGCGGCCACGCCGAAGAGCTTGCGCGACACGCCAGCGTCGACCGCCCCGAGCCGCGTGGCATAGGCGTTGAGGTCCATGTGCAGCTTGCCGTAGCTGCGGCTCACCAGACCGGTCAGCGTGTAGTCCGTCTTGTCGCTGCCATTCCCCAGGCCTTGGGCTGCCGCGGGCAGGTGGGTGCCGAACTGCACGGCGTTCGCCGCGTCGTCGCTGACTGTCCAGAGGCGCCTGAGCGCCAAGCCGGCGTCGCCGCCGCCCTTGGTGGTCACGCCGCTGGCATCGCGCTGCCAGACGTAGGCGTCGCCGTCCAGGTACACGCCCCACTCTTTGGTCAGACCGAGCTGGACTTCATACGGCAGCGCGCTGCGCCGTGCGGAACCTGCGCGTTCCTGCACGCCCTGCAGCTTCAAGCGCAACTGCCCAGGGTCGGGCAGGTCCGCGGAGTTGGACACGGTTTGCGCGCAGGCCGGCGTCGCGCAGAGCCACCCGGCCAGCGCCAGCCCGCTCAAGCCGATGAAGGGTGCGCGGACCACGGCGAAGCAGCGCACTGGCGTTGGGCGGTCGATCGACGTGGATGGCATGCGGGCGGTGTGCTCGTCAAATGGGACGCGATTTTGCCAGTCATTCGCAGATTCTTCTTCGGACCAGGCTCAAGGCCGCTGACCCGTGCCCCGTGGCCTGAAGGGGTTTGCGCCCGGAGGTGCGAAAATCACTGACTTTCCCCGGCTGACGGGTCTTCTTGCACGCGCTGTGGGCCGTGCCAACCTTGACAGACATGAGCAACCTATTCGAAGCCCGCGTCCTGAGCGTGCACCACTGGACCGACCGACAGTTTTCGTTCACCTGCACGCGCGATCCGGGCTTTCGCTACCAAAGCGGCCAGTTCACGATGATCGGCCTGCCGGTCGATGGCAAGCCGCTGCTGCGTGCCTACAGCATGGTCAGCCCGCACTACGAGGAACACCTGGAGTTCTTGAGCATCAAGGTGCAGGACGGACCGCTGACCTCGCGCCTGCAGCACATCCGGGTCGGCGACACGGTGCTGATCGGGCGCAAGGCCTCGGGCACGCTGCTGCTGCAAAACCTGTTGCCCGGCAAGACGCTGTACCTGCTGTCGACCGGCACCGGCCTGGCGCCCTTCATGAGCGTGATCCGCGACCCCGACGTCTATGACCAGTTCGAGAAGGTGGTGCTGGTGCACGGCTGCCGCCAGGTCAACGAGCTGGCCTACGACCAGGTCATCACCCAGGAACTGCCGGCCAACGAGTTCTTCGGCGAGCAGGTGACGAACCAGCTGCTGTACTACCCGACGGTGACGCGCGAGGCGTTCCGCCACACCGGCCGCATCCCGGTGCTGTTGGAGACCGGCAAGCTGCCGGCCGACCTGGGCCTGCCGCCGATCGGCGGCGAGTACGACCGCTTCATGCTGTGCGGCAGCCCCGAGATGCTGAAGGACACGCGCGTGCTGTTCGACAAGATGGAGATGAGCGAAGGCAACATGAGCCATCCCGGGCATTTCGTGATCGAGCGGGCGTTCGTGGACAAGTAGTCCGTTTGTCGCACTGCCTTCGCCTCTCGCCGCGTCGTCCACATGCATAAAAAGCTAGGTTTTCTGCACAGGTGACGGCTAACATGTATAGAAAAATGGATTTTCTATACACATAGAGGGCCCCGGAGCCTCCATCCATGTCTGCCCTTCTTCCGCTGGAACAACTGAACGCCGCGCGTTTCGACACGCCTGCCATCCTGAAGAAGCTGGCCAGCGCCAGCCGCCGCCTGGCCGAATTGAAGGGTGTCGCCGGCACCACCCGAACCAGGGCGTCCTGATCAACACGCTGGGCTTGCAGGAGGCCAAGGACAGCTCGGAGATCGAGAACATCGTCACGGCCCGCAGCCGCTGGCCCGGCTCGGCTCTTCGCGTTCCGCCAGCGCGTAGTCGGCGTCGCGCAGCGTGCCCTTCACGCGGATCGATTTGCGCAGGCTCAGCAGGCCCGGTTGCTTGGGCTGCGGCAGCAGCAGCAGGTCGAAGGTTTCGTCCTTCAGGTTGAGGCTGCCGCTGCCTTCGATGTGCGTCTCTTCGGTGTCGATCAGCAGGCGGCGTGACTTGCCGATGCCGTTGCGGAAGTCCAGCGTCAGCGACGCGCAGCGCAGCGCAACCTGGCGCTCGCTGCTGACCAGCGCGCGCAGCAGCTTGCCGCCGTTCAGCCCCATCTTGGCGTCGAGCTTGTTGGAGATGTTCGCGTCGCGCAGCGAGACGCCCAGGCTGCCCACCGCGCTGCCCAGCACGGCGGCCAGCGAATCGCCGCGCCCCGACAGCCGGGCCTGGCCTTGCACCTTGCCGGCCATCTGCGTCTTCTCGGGCAGTTCGGGCAGCAGCTGGTCGAGGTCGAGGTCGCGCCATTCGAGTTTCGTGCGCACGGCGGGCAGCCCTTCGCGCGCATCGATCACCAGGCTGCCTTCGGCGTGGCCGTCGGCCAGGCCCAGGGTCAGCGGCGTGATGTCGAGCACGCCGTCGTCCAACCCGGCGCTGAGCTGCAGGCTTTGCACGGCGCTCAGCTTGGGAACGTGGAGCTGTTTGATCTTCAGCTCGACCTGCGCGTCGAGGTCCTGCAGCCGGGCCAGCGGCCAGGCGTGCGCCGAGAAGCGCCGGGCCGAGGGCTCGGGCGCGTCTTGGGCCGAAGTGGGTGCCGCGTCCGGCTTGGCGGCCGCCTCGTGGTCGTGCCACAGCCCCAGATCGTCGACGTGCAACACCTGGCTTTGCAGCGAGGTGTGCAGCATGGCCCGCTCGTTGCTCACGTCGAGGTTCAGCTCGCCGGCCAGGTCGGTCGCGCCGATCTCCGCGTGCAGCTCGGTGAATGCATAGTCGGTGGCGGTCTTGTGCAGCTTCGCGCTGAGGCGATACGGCCGGGTCGCCGGCACGCTGATGTTGAAGAACGGCCCGAGCTGGGCCAGCGACGGGCCGCTCAGGTCGAGCTGCGCATCGATGCCCGCGAACTTGAAGACATCGGCCGCCGAGCCCACGGCCTCCAGGTGGGTTGTGCCCGAATCGAGCTGGCCGCGCAGCGAAAACGAGCGGCCGGTTTCCTGAAAGCTCAGCTCGTCGCTGGTCAACGCGTCGATGACAAAGGCCTGGCCCCGGTAGCGGCCGCTGAACCTGAGCTGGGTGCGCAGCGGGTTGTCGGGCAAGGCACCGGCTTGTTCGGCCGGCAACGGCGTCGCGGTGGCGTGAATGTCGATCTGCAGGGCGTCGTTGACCAGATGGACGGTGCTGCGTTGCGCCAGCAGCGCCTGCACCTTGACCTGACCCGGGCCTCGGTCATCGGGTTTCGTCAGGCGCCAATTGCGCAGGCCGTCGGCCCGGCGCTGCATGTCGACCTCGGCGTCGACCAGCCGCAGGCGCGAAATGATGGGCCGCCACTCGACCAGGCTGCGCCACGAGAAGGTGAAGGCCGCCTCGCCCGCGACCGCGAAGGGCCGCCGGCTGGTGGACCAGGGCGCGTTGGCGATGGACAGGCCGCGCAGGCGGACCGTGGGTTCCAGAGAAGCTTCGAGACGGACGCTCAGGTCATCGATCTTGATGTCGCGCTGCGAGGTCTCGGCCAGGTACTGCACGAGTGACGGACGCAGCCAGTTCCAGTCGAACCACCAGGCAAATGCTGCCCCCATGACCAGGAGCGCCAGCACAACGCGTGTTTTGAAACCCAGGGAGCGCAACGGAGAGTTCATGGCGGCGAGGCAACAAGGCGCTCGGCCCGTGGTGATGGAGCGGCAAGGCTAGCGGGCGCGGCCTGCCGCTGCCATCGGTAAGAACCTATTTGTCTGTAGGACGGGCCGTGCGGCGCGTGCTGCCGGCGGGGACGCCGGGTCGATCAGCCGAAGAAGTGGCGAAACACGTCGGGCTCGTTGACTTCGCGCATCACCAGCCCGCGCATCGGTTCGCGAAAAGGGGTCGATTGCTCCAGCGTGTCCAGCGTTGCGGGCAGGGTCACCGACCATGCGGCTGCACCCTGGTTGGCTGCGCCGCGCACGGTCTGGCCGGCCAGTGACGGCAGCTCTTCCCATTCGATCGTGTCGCTGATCTGCGGAACCGGATATCGCGGGCTCAGGCGTTGCGGTGCGTTGTGCATGGTGCTGGCCTTGTCAGGTTGAAATCGGCGTGTTGCCAAGACTATCGGCAGGCAGTGCGCTGCGATGAATGCATAAGCGCCCGATCTGCAGGCCAGTTGTGCAGGCAACGCAAAGCATCGTGACAAGATGCACGCAAGTGGCCGGGGCGGCGTCTTGACGCCGCAAGATCCTCGATGTTGTGCCGAGCCCTGGCGCCGAAGGCGCGGCATCACGGCCGCAACAGCAGCTTGGTTTCGCCGGCACGTTGTTGATGCCAGGCGGCCAGCATCGCGCGCCGGGTGTAGGGCTCGCTTCGCCCCGACAGGGCAAGCGACAACCGTGTCACGAGGTCGTGCGTGCGTGAGGGCGGCGCCTGGGTCGGCATGACGAGCAGCCACACGAGCACGCCGGCCGGCAGCCACCCGGGCACACGCACATGCGGCATGCGGGCGACCCACAGCGCGGCCGCACTGGCGCTGCCGCCCAGCGCCAGGCCGGTCGCGACCTCGGACCACGAGTGCGCAAAGAGCTGCACGCGCGAGATGCCGATCAGCAAGGCCAGCGCTGCGCCGAGCAACACCGCCGTGCGTTGCGCCGGCGCCGACAGCGACGAGGCGAGTGCGCCGAACACCAGCGGGTAGACCGCCGCGGCAAACATCGCGTGGCCGGACACGCCGGTGAAATTGATGGCCGCGACGCCGAGGCCGTAACCGATGAAGGCGACCTTGGTGACGGTGGTGACGAGCACGGCGAACGCCAGGCTGACCATCCAGGCCAGCGACAG
>DASQOS010000297.1:0-10823 GCA_035644375.1 Rhizobacter sp. | reverse complement strand
TCGAGAAGCCGCCGTTCCATCTGTGGATGACCGCACTGTCCTACCACGCGTTCGGCGTGGGCGAATGGCAGGCGCGTCTGTGGGTGGCGCTCAGCGGAGCCATCGGCTTGCTGATGACGATGTGGGCCGCACGCCGCTGGTTCGGGGTACGTGTTGCCGTGCTCACGGGGCTGGTGCTGCTGGCCACGCCGATGTGGAATCTCGCCAGCCACTTCAATTCACTGGACATGAGCATCTCCGGGGCCTTGGCCTGTGTGCTGGCCGGGATGCTGATGGCGCAGCACCCCGAGGCCACTCCGAAATCCCGCCGCGCCTGGATGTGGTTTGCCTGGGGCGCCATCGGCGTGGCGGTGCTGACCAAAGGGCTGATCGGCATCGTGTTGCCGGGCCTGGTGTTGGTCTGCTACACGCTGGCGGCCCGCGACTGGGTCTTGTGGCGTCGGCTGCACATCGTCAGCGGTGCGCTGCTGATGCTGGCGATCAGCGCACCGTGGTTCGTGCTGGTGTCCTCGCGCAATCCCGAGTTCTTGCCGTTCTTTTTTATCCACGAGCATTGGGAGCGATACACCACGACGATTCACCAGCGCGGCGCTCCGGTGTGGTACTTCGTGCCCCAGCTGCTGGCTGATTTTCTGCCCTGGATCGGGCTTTGCGTCGGGATCGGCGCCGTGCTGCGCCTGGAGGCCCGGCGCGAAGGCTTCCGACCGGCCCTGCTGCTGGCGATCTGGGCCGGCGCCATCTTCGCCTTCTTCAGCCTCTCGCACTCCAAGCTGCCCGGCTACATCGTGCCGATTTTTCCGGCGCTGGCCATCCTCGCTGCCTTGGCGCTGGACCGGCTGGACCTGCGCCGTTGGAACCGGCAGCTCGTGGCCATGTTGTGTCTGGCCGTGCTGGGCTTGCTGGCGTGCGCCTGGGTCGGTGGCCCGGGTGCGAGTGCCACGCAAAACGCTGTGTCGGGGCGCTACGCGTGGTGGCTGGTCGCCGCGTGCGCCCTGGCCGTGGCCGGCCTGGTCGCGGCTCGCGCCGTCAATCGCGCCGGCCATCTGTTGCCGAGCATCGCCGTCTACTCGCTGACGCTGTTCGCGGCCACCACGCTGGGCCTGCTGGCCCACGAGACTGTCGGCCGCGGCACCTCCGGCATCGCGCTGGTGGCGCCCATGCGCGCCGTGCTCACGCCCGAGATGCCGATCTACTCGGTGCAAAAGCTGGACCACACGCTGCCGTTTTATCTGCAGCGCACGACCATCATGGTGGAAGCACCCGATGAGCTGGAATTCGGCACGCAGCAGGAGCCGCAAAAATGGCTGCCGACGCTGGACGCCTTCTTGGCCGAATGGTCTTCCGGCCGCCGCGCCATGGCGATCATGTCGCCGGGCACCTATGCGTCGCTGCGCCGTCAGAACGTGATCATGTTCCCTCTGGTACAAGACGCTCGGCGCGTGGCCGTCACCAACTTTGCATGGGCGCCTCAATGAGTCTGTCGACCTTTCTTTTCATCGTGACGGGGGTGATCCTCAATGCCGGCGCTCAGCTGCTGCTGAAAGCCGGTGTGAACCCGCTGGGGCCGATCACCATCAGCGCGGCGACCTTGCTCCCCACCGCCATGAAGGTCTTGAGCCAATGGCCAATCATCGCCGGGCTGAGCTGTTATGTGCTCAGCGTCGGCGTGTGGATCGTCGGGCTCTCACGTGCCGACGTGTCGCTGGCCTATCCGATGCTGTCGCTGGGTTATGTCGTCAATGCGGCGGCGGCATGGTGGCTGTTCGGCGAAGCGCTGGGACCCCTGCGATTGTTCGGCCTGCTGCTGATCCTGGCAGGTGTCTTCGTGATGTCACGCACCTGAACACTCTTGTTTCGACACCTGCGCCCATGTCTGCCCTTGCGTTCCTGCCCTTCACCCGCCCCGACATCGATGCCGACACGATTGCCGAAGTCGGCCGCGTGCTGGCATCGGGCTGGATCACCTCGGGCCCCAAGATGCTGGCTTTTGAAGCGCAGCTGTCGGGTCTGTTCGGCGGGCGGCCGGTGCGTGCGTTTGCCAACGGCACGGCCACCATGGAAGCGGCGCTGCGGCTGGCCGACATCGGGCCCGGCGACGAGGTCATCACCACCGCCATCACCTGGGTGGCCACCGCCAATGTCATCGTGGCAGTCGGCGCGCGGCCGGTGTTTGTCGACGTGGACCGGCGCACCCGAAACATCGACCTGGACGCGGTCGAGGCGGCCATCACGCCGCGCACGCGGGCCATCATGCCGGTGTACCTGGCCGGCCTGCCGGTGGACATGGACCGGCTCTACAGCATTGCGCGGCAACACGGGCTGCGCGTCATCGAGGACGCGGCCCAAGCCATCGACTCGCGCTGGAACGGCCAGCGCATCGGCAGCTTTGGCGATCTCGTCAGCTTCAGCTTCCAGGCCAACAAGAACATCACCTGTGCCGAAGGCGGCTGCCTGGTCTTGAACTCGTCCGCCGAGGCCGATCTGGCAGAACGGCTGCGCTTGCAGGGCGTCGTGCGCTCGGGCCTGGACGGCATGGATGTCGAAACGCCGGGCGGCAAGTCCAACCTCACCGACATCAATGCCACGATCGGCCTCGGGCAACTGGCCAAACTGCCCGACGTGACCCGGCGCCGCGCCGAACTGGCCCAGACCTACTTCGAATGCGCCGCACAGGCCGGGCTGGAGGCGCTGGGCATCGAGCTTCCGCCGCCCATCAACACGGCCGGCGCCATCACCAACTGGCACATGTTTCAGGTACTGCTGCCTGCCGAGCGCCTGCGCGGAGGCCGGGCCGCGGTGATGCAGGCGCTGCGCGACGCGGGCATCGGCGCCGGCGTGCACTACCCTGCCGTCCACCTGTTCTCCTACTACCGTTCGCTCGGCTGGCGCGATGGCATGCTGCCGAACGCGGAACGCCTGGGGCGCACCATCCTCACCCTCCCTTTGTTCCCGGCCATGGGTTCGAGCGACGTCGAACGCGTGTGCCTCAGCCTCGCCGAATCATGCAAGCGTCTCCTCCCATGAACCTGCCCACTGTTTCGGTCGTGATCCCCGTCTACAACGAGGAAGACGTCCTGCAAGCCTTGTTCGACCGCCTCTACCCGGTGCTCGACGCGCTGGGCGAGCGCTACGAAATCATCTTCGTCAACGATGGCAGCCGCGACCGCTCTGCCCAACTGCTGGCGGCGCAGTTTCACAAGCGGCCCGATGTGACCCGCGTGGTCTTGTTCAACGGCAATTTCGGCCAGCACATGGCGATCCTGGCCGGCTTCGAGCATGTGCGCGGCGACATCGCGATCACGCTCGATGCCGATCTGCAAAATCCCCCCGAGGAGATTCCCAGGCTGATCGCCGAGGTGCGCGCCGGCCACGACTATGTGGGCACGATCCGACGGCAGCGCAACGACACCGCGTTCCGACGCGTCGCGTCGCGCCTGATGAACGGGTTGCGCGAGCGCATCACGCGCATCCAGATGACCGACCAGGGCTGCATGCTGCGCGCCTACGACCGCGCGCTGGTCGAGACCTTGAATGCCTGCCGCGAGGTCAACACCTTCATCCCGGCCCTGGCCTATAGCTTTGCAGCCACCCCGACGGAGATCGAGGTCGAGCACGAGCCGCGCCACGCAGGGGAATCGAAGTATTCGCTGTACCAGCTGATCCGCCTGAACTTCGACCTCGTCACCGGCTTTTCGATCATGCCGCTGCAGTGGTTTTCGCTGGTCGGGACGCTGTTGTCGCTGTTCTCGGGCGTCTTGTTCATCGTGCTGCTGGTCAGACGCTTTCTGCTGGGCGCCGAAGTCGAAGGGGTGTTCACGCTGTTTGCGCTGCAGTTCTTTCTCACCGGCATCATGCTGTTCGGTGTCGGCCTGATGGGCGAATACGTCGGCCGCATTCAGCAAGAGGTGCGCAATCGCCCTCGCTACCGGATCAACGCCGTACTTGAAGCGCCTGTCGCGGCTTCTCACGAGGTGGCTGTGTGAGAGCGGTTGTCTTCGCTTATTCGAATGTCGGCGACCGCTGCCTGCGCGTGCTGCGGGCGCGCGGCGTCGAGGTGCCGCTGGTGGTGACGCATCGCGACCATCCCGGAGAAACGCTGTGGTTCCGGCGCGTGGCGGACACCGCAGCCGAACTGGGCCTGCCGGTCGTGTACGGAGACGACCCGAGCGCTCCCGAGCTGGCGGCAGCGGTGGCGCAAGCGCGGCCGGAGGTGATCTTCTCGTTCTACTTCCGCTCGATGATTCCGCTCGGCGTTCTGCAACTGGCGCCCGGCGGGGCCTACAACATGCACGGCTCGCTGCTGCCCAAATACCGCGGCCGCGCGCCCACCAACTGGGCGGTGCTGCACGGCGAAACCGAGACCGGCGCCACGCTGCACGAGATGCTGGCCAAACCCGACGCCGGCCGCATCGTCGACCAGAGTGCGGTGCCGATCCTGCCCGACGACACCGCCGCGCAGGTGTTCGACAAGGTCACGGTCGCGGCCGAGCAGGTGCTGTGGCGCAGCCTGCCCGCGATGATGGCCGGGCAGACGCCGCGCCTGCCGAACGACTTGTCGGCCGGCAGCTATTACTCGGCGCGCAAGCCGGAAGACGGGCGCATCGACTGGTCGCAACCTGCGGCCAAGGTCTACAACCTGATCCGGGCCGTGGCGCCGCCCTATCCCGGCGCCTTCACCGACATCGCCGGCAGGCGGCTGGTGATCGCGGCGGCACGGCTGATCCCCGCCGCTTCAAAGCCAGACACACCTGAACCAGGCGGGCGCGGTTTGCAGGTCTTCGACGGCCGCATCGTCGCGCTGTGCGGCGACGCTGGCATGATTGGCGTTTCCTTGCTTCTCTCGGGTTCATCGCCCGTCGACGCCCCGTCCCTCAGCGCCCTCCTCGCTGCGCACCACTCCAAGCCAAACGCATGAAAAAAATCCTCATCCTGGGCGTCAACGGCTTCATCGGCCATCACCTGACGCAACGCATTCTCGAGACCACCGACTGGGACGTCTACGGCATGGACTTGTCGTCCAACCGGCTGGGCGACCTGATCTCGCACCCGCGCATGCATTTCTTCGAGGGCGACATCACCATCAACAAGGAATGGATCGAATACCACATCCGAAAATGCGACGTCATCCTGCCGCTGGTGGCGATCGCCACGCCGGCCACCTATGTGCGTGAGCCGCTGCGCGTGTTCGAACTCGACTTCGAGGCCAACCTGCCCATCGTGCGCGCGGCCGTCAAGTACAAGAAGCACCTGGTCTTTCCGTCGACCTCGGAGGTGTATGGCATGTGCCCCGACGCCGAGTTCGACCCGGACACCTCCACGCTGGTCTACGGGCCCATCAACATGCCGCGCTGGATCTACGCCTGCTCCAAACAGCTGATGGACCGCGTGATCGCCGCCTACGGCATGGAGCAGGGGCTCAACTACACCTTGTTCCGTCCGTTCAACTGGATCGGTTCGGGCCTCGATTCGCTGTTCGATTCCAAGGAAGGGTCGTCGCGGGTGGTGACCCAGTTTCTCGGCCAGCTGGTGCGCGGCGAGCCGATCCATCTGGTCGACGGCGGCCAGCAAAGGCGCGCCTTTGCCGATATCTCCGATGGCGTCGACGCGCTGATGCGCATCATCGCCAACCAGAACGGCGTGGCCAGCGGCCGCATCTACAACGTCGGCAATCCGGCCAACCACCACTCGGTTCGCGAACTCGCCGAAATGATGCTGAAGATGGCGGCCGAGTATCCCGAGTACGCAGCCGCGGCCAGCCGTTGCCGCATCGTCGAAACTTCGGCCGGCGAGTTCTACGGCAAGGGCTATCAGGACGTGCAGAACCGCCTGCCGAAAATCACCGCAACGACGCAAGAGCTGGGTTGGAAGCCGACGGTCAGCATGGAAACCTCGCTGCGCCGCATCTTCGAGTCGTACCGCACCAAGGTGGCGGAAGCGCACTCGCTGCTCGAAAAGGCCGACAGCGCGCACTGAGGCCACCGTCTTGGCCCGCATCGCGCTCAAGGTCGACGTCGACACCCTGCGCGGCACGCGCGAGGGCATTCCAAACCTGCTTCGGGCGCTGCGGCGCCATGGCGTCCGCGCCACGTTCCTGTTCAGCCTGGGGCCCGACCACACCGGCTGGGCCTTGCGACGCGTGTTTCGGCCCGGCTTTCTGTCCAAGGTGTCGCGAACGTCGGTGCTCAAGCACTACGGCCTGCGCACGCTGATGTACGGCGTGCTGCTGCCGGCACCCGACATCGGAAAGATCGCCGCGGCCGACATGCTCGCTGCCCGAGACGCAGGCCACGAATGCGGCATCCACACCTGGGACCACGTGGTGTGGCAAGACGGCGTGCGAACGCGCGATGACACCTGGACGCGCCGGCAGATGGGCCTGGCCTTCGATCGCTTCTGCGACCTCTTCGGCGAGCGGCCGGCAACGCATGGTGCCGCCGGCTGGCAGATGAACGAAAGCGCATTCCGGCAGATCGACGATTGGGGCATGGCGTATGCGTCCGACGGTCGCGGCGCGCACCCCTATGTGGCGAGTGCCAATGGCCGGGCGTTCAAGCACATCCAATTGCCGACCAGCCTGCCGACGCTCGATGAACTGGTGGGCAGCGACGGCATCGACAACCACAACGTAGCGCGCTCGGTGTTGGCCCTGACCGAGAACGACCAGAACCACGTGTTCACACTGCACGCAGAACTCGAAGGCGGTCTTCTCGCCCCGGCGTTCGATGCCCTGCTGTCCGGCTGGAAGGCGCAAGGGCACGAACTGGTGTCGCTTGCCGTACTGCACCGTCACACCGACCCCGCCATGCTGCCCGTCCTGCCGCTGACCTGGGGCGAAGTGCCGGGGCGCAGCGGTTCATTGATCGTGGCGCCGACGCTGCGGCTGCCCTGAACCGGGGCCGTTGCCTGGGTCGATCAGGCCCGCCGTGTGCCGTCGTCAACGATGGTCTCGCCATCTTCCTTGGCAAACGGTGCCACTTTGGGAACGGGCAGCAACTCCAGGACGGCTTCGGACGGGCGGCACAGCTTGGTCCCGAGCGGCGTCACCACGATGGGCCGGTTGATCAGTATCGGGTGCTGGACCATGAAGTCCAGCAACTGCCCGTCGGACCATTTCGGGTCGCCGAGCTGCAGCTCGGCGTAGGGCGTGCCTTTTTCGCGCAGCAGACCGCGCACGTCCATGCCCATCGCGCGCACCAGGTGCCGGAGCGTTTCTTTCGATGGCGGCGTCTTCAGGTATTCGATGACGCTCGGCTGCAGGCCGGCATGGCGCAGCAAGGCCAGCGTATTGCGCGATGTGCCGCAGGCGGGGTTGTGATAGATCGAAACCTCAGGCATGGCGGGGCAGTGTGTCGTGGCTCAAAGCGGCATCGGAACTGGATTCTGGCGCAACGGTCGACCCACTCAAAGCCTTGTGGATCACCAACGCGATGCCGGCCCCCGCAAGTTCAGCCGCCATGAACGCTGGAACGCTGACCGGCGCGATGCCGGCAAAACTGTTGCTGAACATGCGCCCGAGCACGGCTGCGGGGTTGGCGAACGAGGTCGATGCCGTGAACCAGTAGGCCGCGCCAATGAACGCGGCGACCATCGGCGCGACCCGGGCCGCAGGTGCGCGCAGAACGATCAGGATCAGGCAAGCCGTCGCCACGGCTTCTGCGATCCATTGGCCCGATCCACTGCGTACCTTGACGGACAACTGAAAAATGCTCAGGTCGAACATGGCGTGGGCCAAGCATGCGCCCAGCACGGCACCGGTCATTTGTGCAAAGACGTAAGGGACCAGCCAAGCGCGCGGCATGCCGCCGCGCAGCGCCATCACCAGCGACACGGCCGGGTTGAAGTGCGCCCCGCTGACCGGCCCGAACAATTCGATCAGCACGTACAGGCCCCCTACCGTGGCCAATGCATTGGCCAGCAGCGCAATGGCCAGGTTGCCGTTGGACAGGCGTTCGGCCATGATGCCGGACCCGATGACGATGGCCAGCAGCAGCGCAGAGCCCAGCGCTTCGGCGAGAAGTTTTTGCGCAAGATGGATTCGCATGGGCCGTGTCAGCAGGCGCATGGTGCCGCAGACTTTGCGACAGCGCAGTCGGCTCCCTGGCAGCAGTTTTCCGTCAGGTACATCAGCAGCGCATTCATTTGACCGAAGGCGGCCCGATAGACGATGTTTCGACTGGCACGCTCCTGCGTCAACAGCCCCGCATGGGTCAGTTCCTTGAGGTGAAACGACAGCGTGTTGGCAGGAATGGCCAGGCCTTCGGCCATGGTGCCGGGCGTCAAGCCTTGCTGGCCGGCCACGACCAGCGCGCGAAACACGCGCAGCCGCACCGGCTGCGCCAGCGCGGCAAGCGAACGCACGACCTTTTCTTCATCCATATTTCTATTATTATGGAATGATTGATTTTGGGCAATCTTCTTTTCCCCGTCTTGGCCCTAGTTCGGATGGCACGCGCAAACGTGCTCGGACGGCGCGGACATGAACGACTCGATGATCGCGCACGAGCGATCGCCGCTCGCGCCCTTGCATTCATTGCGCAGGGCCACCAGTTGGTGTTCCAGCGCCTTCAGCGTCTCGATCTGCTGGCGAACGCGAACCAGATGCTGGTCCAGCAGCGCATCGACCTCATGGCACGACTGCCGCGGCGACTCGGCATAGCCCAGCAGCCGCTTGACCTCGGCCAGCGGAATGTCGAGCAAGCGGCAGTGGCGAATGAACTGCAGGCGGGTCGCGTGCTTGTCCTGGTAGTGCCGGTAGCCGGACGCATCTCTGGACGGGGCTTCCAGCAGGCCTTCCCGCTCGTAGTAACGGATGGTCTGCACGTCGCAGGCCGCAGTGCTCGCCAGTTCACCGATCTTCATCGCTTCGTCCTTCCGAATACCCAGGGTCATTGACTCTGTAGCGACTATAGGGTTTTCAATCGGCAGCTTCTCGACTTCTGCGTGCTCACCATGTCGGCTTCATGCTGTTCGTCCCCCGCCCCTTCGGCAGACCCTTTGTACCGGCGTGCCTTGTGGATTGCGCTGTGGGTCAACGCGTTGATGTTCGTGGTCGAGACCGCGGCCAGCTGGCGTTCGGGGTCGGTGTCCTTGCTGGCCGATGCCATCGATTTCTTCGGTGACGCGGCCAACTACGGCCTGTCGCTCGCGGTCCTGTCCATGGCGCAGCACGTGCGCTCGCGCGCTGCCCTCTTCAAGGCCGCCTGCATGGCGGGCTTCGGCGCACTCGTGCTGGCACGCGCCGGCTGGTCGCTGCACACCGGGGCGACGCCAGAGCCCGGCACCATGGGCATCGTGGCCACGGCGGCGCTGGCGGCCAACCTCGGTGTGGCGTGGCTGCTGTACCGGCATCGCGAAGGCGACGCCAACATGCGCTCGGTGTGGATCTGCTCGCGCAACGACGCGATCGGCAACGTGGCCGTGGGCTTTGCCGCGCTCGGCGTGTTCGGCACCGGCAGCGCCTGGCCCGACTTGGCCGTGGCGGCGTTGATGGCGGTTCTGGCGCTCACGGGCGCCGTGTCGGTGCTGCGCCATGCGAACGACGAGTTGCGCCAGGAGCACTCGCACGCGCATTGACGCGCGCCCTGGGTCAGCGGCCGACGGCAATCGCCCGCGCGATGCGATGACGCGGCACCTGGGTTTTGGGAACCGCCGTGTTGAACCAGCTGCGCACGTCCTCTTCGACGCCGATGCCGTGCATGAAGTTGTAGAGCGCCTTCTTCAACCCGATGCCCAGCAGGTCGTGGTCCACGCCGGTCGGGTCGATGAAGCCGATGTCGTTCTTGGCAAACGTCACTGCCGGCAACGGCAACAAGGTCACGCCGTACTCCGCCGGATTTTTGCCCACCGGCGAGTGCACGGTACAGGCAAAGCGGTGAAAGAAGCCCGACTGGATGCAGCCGGCTTCGAACAGCTGCCGCACGTACTCCAGCGCATCGACCGTGTCTTGCACGGTCTGCGTCGGAAAGCCGTACATCAGGTAGGCATGAACCAGGATGCCGGCGTCGGAGAACGACCGCGTCACGCGCGCCACCTGTTCGACCGACACGCCCTTCTTCATCAGCGACAGCAGGCGGTCGGATGCGACCTCGAGCCCACCGGAAATCGCGATGCAGCCGCTGTCGGCCAGTTGCTGGCACAGCGCGGGACTGAAGGATTTTTCAAAGCGGATGTTGCCCCACCAGGACACCGACAGCCGGCGCCGCTGCAACTCGGCGGCCAGCGCCTTCAAGGCCTTGGGCGGCGCCGCTTCGTCGACGAAGTGAAACCCGGTCTGGCCGGTCTCTTGCACGATGGCTTGCATGCGGTCGACCAGCGTGACGGCCGAGGCGGCGTCGTAGCGCGAGATGTAGTCGAGGCTGACGTCGCAGAAGCTGCACTTCTTCCAGTAGCAGCCGTGTGCGACGGTGAGCTTGTTCCAGCGCCCGTCGGACCACAGCCGGTGCATGGGGTTGAGCATGTCGAGCAGCGACAGGTAGTCGTTCAGTGGCAAGCCGGCGTAGGTGGGCGTTCCGGTTTCAGAGAATGGGATGTCGGGTTCTTTGTAATCGACGTAGTGAAGGTCGCGTGTATACGTTCGTACCAGTCGGTCGCCCGGTCTTCTATTCTGCAGGTGCTCGATGAGCGCGAGCAGTGGACCTTCGCCAGCGTCGAGCGTGACGTAATCGAAGTAATCGAAAATACGCGGCTCGTTCATCGCGCGCAGCTCGGTGTTGCAATACCCGCCACCGAGCACTGTCACGATGGCTGGCTGCGCGCGTTTGATGGATTGCGCAATTCGCAAGGCGCCGTACACATTGCCTGGAAAGGGCGCGGTGATGAGCACC
>DASQOS010000296.1:0-2304 GCA_035644375.1 Rhizobacter sp. | reverse complement strand
CTGCCACGTTGATCGGCATCGTGGCCTGCAGTTCATGGGCCGACAGGTTGTCTTGCGGTTCTGGCGGCGCCGCGGCCTTGTCGACCTTCTCGATCAACTTGCGTATCGGCGAATTGACGGGCGCCTGCAGGTTCATGGCCTGCGCCAGTTCGGTCAGCTTCTGGCGCGCATGCACGACGGCATCTTGCATTTCGCTGGGCGCCAGGCCCAACGCGCGGGCGTAGCGTTCGGTGGCGCCTTTGACGGCGGCTGCGCCGAGCGGCTCGGGTTCCAGCAAAGCATCGGTCAAATCATTCGCGGCCACCGCGGCCCAGCGAAGCCGCTCGGCCTTGTCCGTGGGGCGCGTGGGCGGCTCGCCGGTCGGTCGGCGCATGCAGCGCTGCAGTCCTTCAGGCAGGCCCCAGGCCTTGGCCACACCCACGCCCAGATCTTCAAAACTCAAACCCAGCACATTGATGGAAGCCGCATGATCGGCGGTCGTGGTGCCGCGCCGCGGCGTTCCGCTCTTGTGCGCAGCCTGGGCCAGGCTGCGTACCTTGGTGGCTTCCTCGGGGAAATAGAACTCGGTGAGCAAGCGCCCCAGATTCTGAAACATCGCGCCGATGAAGGCCTCTTCGCCATCGCGCGCTTCGCCGCACAACTCGTCGGCCAGCGACGCGGCCATCAGCGAACGAAGAAATTCTTCTTTCAACAGGTTGGCGTGGGCCTTGTCGTCCATGTGCTCCAGCAGCACCAGGCTCAAGGCCATGTTGCGGATGCCCGCGAAGCCGATCAGCGCCACCGCACGCGACACGGTGTTGATGCTGCCGCCGCCCACCTGGCTGTAGCGCGCCGTATTCACCAGCCGCAGCAGCTTGTTGGTCAGCGCGACGTCTTTCAGGATCTCGTTGGACAGACCGGCCAGGGTTTCGTTCTCGCAGTTGGCCACGCGCTGAATGCGCGCCACCGAGTCCGACATGGCGGGAAAGTCGGTCTTGTGGCGCATGCGGCGCAGCAGGAATTCCAGCGTGCCGTTGCTCTGCGACATGGGCTTGACGTTGTCCACCGGCGCCAGCCAGGTTTGCAAGGCATCACGCAGCAAGGTGACGTCGGCGTAGCGTTGCGACGGATCGCGCGCCATGCTACGCAACACGATGGCGCGCAGCGGGTCGTCGACCTCGGCCGGCGTGCCGGCGGGGAACTTCATGTCCTCGTGCGCGACGCGGTAGATGGCACGGTAGGGGTCTTTTTCGACAATCAGCTTCTGGCCGCTGAGCATTTCTGCCAGCACCAGGCCGACCGAGAAGATGTCCATGGTCGGGGCCGGCTTGTGGCCGTGCGTCGCCTCCGGCGACATGTAGCCCGGCGTGCCGATCACCTGCTCATGGCTGGCGGTGTCTTGCATGCGCACGGCGATGCCGAAATCCATCACCCGCGCGCGGCCGCTGCCGTCGACCAGGATATTGGATGGCTTCAGATCGCGGTGGATCACGCCGGCCTGGTGCGCCATGTGCAGTGCATCCAGCACACCCAGGATCAGCTCCACGGCCTCGCGGGCCGGCAAGGCGCCGCGCGCGCGCAAGTGTTCGGTCAGGGTGCGCCCGGGCACGTACTCGAACACCAGGTAAGGCTGCTGCGCATGCACATCGGCTTCGAACACCGGCACGATGTGCGGATGGTGCAGCCGGCTCACCAGGCGCGCCTCCTGCAGCCACTGGCCGACGGCCTCTTCGTTGGCACCGGCGTGCATCAGCTTGAGCGCCACCTCGCGTTCCAGCCTGGGGTCGAATGCCAACCACACCGTGGCTTGTGCACCCTCGCCCAACTGGGTCCGCAGCTCGAAGCGCCCCAGCATCTTTGGCGCATTCTTGGTTGGGTAAGACAGCATGAGTTGGGGCCTGTGTTGTTGTTCAGCGGTTGCGAGAGGCCAGCAAGGCAGCAAAACCCGTGATGCCGGTCGACGTCGGCGCGTCGTCCGAGGCATCAACGGGCACGACATGGGTGTGAGGCGCTGCCACCGAACCGCCGCTGTGCAAGGCCAGCCGGGCTCCGTGCAGGGCTTCGTTGATGTCACGCGGCGTGAGGTTCATGGCCCGCGCATAACGCTGCGCGACATGCGCCAGCGCTGCACTCAGGCGTGCCGGTGCCACCTGGCCCACGCTGTCGACCACTTCATTGGCAGCACTTGCCGCCAGGCGCAGCGCGTCGTTGTCGTTGTCGGCGGCACGCACCGGACGCGACCTGGGCAGGCGGCGAACCATGTGCAGCACGTCGTCGTTGAACCCCCATTGGCGCGCCACGGCGGCACCGAGCGTGTCGGTGTCC
>DASQOS010000295.1:0-8976 GCA_035644375.1 Rhizobacter sp. | reverse complement strand
CCAAGGTGTGCGACGTGGTGACGCTGAACTGCCCGCTGCACCCGGAGACCGAGCACATGATTAACGAGAAGACGCTGCAGAAATTCAAGCGCGGCGCCTACCTGATCAACACCGCGCGCGGCAAGCTGTGCGACACCGATGCCATCGTGCATGCGCTGGAGAGCGGCCGCCTGGCCGGCTACGCCGGCGACGTGTGGTTCCCGCAACCGGCGCCGAACGACCACCCATGGCGCAGCATGCCGAACCACGGCATGACGCCGCACATCTCGGGCACCAGCCTGTCGGCGCAAACGCGCTACGCAGCCGGCACGCGCGAGATTCTGGAGTGCTACTTTGAGAACCGTCCGATCCGCAACGAATACCTGATCGTGCAGGGCGGCAAGCTGGCCGGCGTCGGCGCGCATTCCTACAGCCAGGGCAATGCGACCGGCGGCTCGGAAGAAGCGGCGAAGTTCAAGGCGAAGTAAGGCGATGGGCACGCCGCACGGCGCCACCAAGAGCGCCGGGGCGGTGTCGTGTCAGGTGTTCAGTCCGGCAGCATCTTGCTGGCCGGGCCGGGAACGTTCGTCATGCTGGCCTCCCGGAACACCCGCAGAACGAAGGACAGGCGTTGTGTCATAAAATACACAACGGACTGTTCATCGCTCCTTTCAAGAGAGTTCTGCAATGACGAAAGTTTTCCAGCGAAGTCTGTTCCTGCTCATCGGAGGTGGCCTTTCGTGTGCCGTCGCGGCACACGACCTCACCGTCTCGGCTGCCGCCAGCCTGCAAAACGCGATGCGCGAGATGGGCACTGCCTACCAGACGGCCAATCCCAGTGCGAAGGTCAGTTTCAATTTCGCCGCCTCGGGGCCCTTGCTGGCGCAGATCGCCCAGGGCGCGCCGGTCGACGTGTTCGCCAGCGCCGACCTGGAAACCATGGACAAGGCCCAAGCCCAGAACCTGATCAACCCGGCCACGCGCGTCAACTTCGCCGCCAACGAACTGGTGCTGATTTCTCCGTTGGCCAAGCCTGTGCTGGCGTCGGTCAACGATCTGACCAAGCCCGCGGTCGAACGCATTGCCGTCGGCAGCCCGAGCACCGTGCCGGCCGGTCGCTATGCGCAGGCAGCGCTGGAAAAGCGTGGGCTGTGGGGCGTTCTGAGCCCCAAGTTCGTGTTCGCCGAGAGCGTGCGCCAGTCGCTCAACTACGTGAGCCGCGGCGAAGTCGATACCGGTTTTGTCTACCGCACCGACGCGCTGCTGGAAAAGGACAAGGTGCGCATCGACCTGGCGGTGGAGACCGAAAAGCCGGTGCTGTATCCGATCGCGCTGGTGTCCGCGAGCAAGAGCGCGGCAGCGGCCGGCGAGTTCGTCAAGTTCGTGACCGGGCCCCAGGGTCAGGCGGTGCTGGCAAAGTACGGGTTTGCCAAACCCTGACCCGGCCTCGCGGCGCGGCAGTTCTTTGAACCTTTCGCTGATCGACTTTTCCGCACTCTGGTTGACTCTGAAGGTGGCGGGCTTCGCCACCGCGCTGGCCCTGGTCACCGGGGTCGCGGCGGGTTTCGGCATTGCGCGCACCCGCCTTCCGGGCCGTCGCCTGGTCGAGGCGGTGCTGACCTTGCCGATGGTGCTGCCGCCCACGGTGCTGGGCTACTACCTGATCGTCACGCTGGGACGCAACTCGGTGCTGGGCGGCTGGTTGCACGATAGCCTGGGCATCAACCTGATCTTCACCTGGCAGGGCGCGGTGATCGCCGCCGCCAGCGTGGCATTTCCGCTGGTGTTCACCTCGTCGCGCGCGGCCTTCGAAGGCGTCGACGCGAATTTCGAGAAAGCCGCGCGCGTGCTCGGTTCCAGCGAACTGAAGGTGTTCGTGCGCGTCACCCTGCCGTTGGCGATGCGCGGCATCGCCGCCGGCACCTTGCTGGCCTTCGCGCGTGCGATGGGCGAATTCGGTGCGACGCTGATGATCGCCGGCAACATCCCCGGCAAGACGCAGACGTTGTCAATGGCCATCTACGACGCGGTGCAGGCCGGCAACGACACGCTGGCCAACGTGCTGGTGGTGGTGATCTCGCTGCTGTGCATCGCGATCCTGGTGCTGTCCGGGCATTTGCTGAACCGGAGCGTGCTGCGGTGAAGCTCGACGTCGACATTCGACTGTCACTCGGCAGCGAGCCGCGGCGCTTCGACCTGCGTGCCAAATTCGACACCGCCGAAGACCGGGTGGTGCTGTTCGGTCCGTCGGGCGCCGGCAAGAGCGTGACGATGCAGGCGATGGCCGGCCTGATCAAACCCGATGCCGGTCGCATGGTGCTCGGCGACCGCGTGCTGTTCGACAGTGAGTCCGGCGTCGACGTGCCGGCACGTTTGCGCAAGGTCGGCTACCTGTTCCAGGACTACGCGCTGTTTCCCCACATGGACATCGAGCGCAATGTGGCGTTCGGCCTGATGGGTACGTTCCAGCGCAGCCTGGGCCCGGAAGTGGCGGGCAAAGTCGGTGATGTGATGCGCGTACTGGACATCACCCCCCTGCGCCACAACCTGCCGCGCGAGCTGTCGGGCGGCCAGCGCCAGCGCGTCGCGCTGGCACGTGCGCTGGTGTGCGACCCTGCCGTGCTGCTGCTCGACGAGCCGTTCGCCGCGCTCGACATCTCGCTGCGCCACCGCGTGCGCGACGAGCTGGAAGAGATCCGCCGGCGTTTCGCCATCCCGATGGTGCTGATCTCGCACGACCTCGAGGACGTGCGCCGCTGCGCCGACACGATGGTCTTGTACCAGGGCGGTCAGGTCACCCAGGTGGCACACCGACAAGGCGTTGACGATGCGAGCCTGGTGGCACTTGCAGAGGCCTCGTTCATGGAGCCCCTCGGCCGATGAGTTCATCGGCCGGTCTTGCAGGCCGCGTCGGGCCGGCTTGGGAGCGGCCCGGTGCTCGGCCCGGCGATGACGTCGCCTGGCGGCCTCAGGCAAAGGTCGCGAGGATCACGCTTTCGGTGTCGAAGCTGGCCCAGCCGGTCTGGCCCGCGCGCAAGCTGCGCTCGGCGACCACGGGCTGTGGCATGGCGGCGATGACGACGCGGCCGCTGTCGGTGGTGATGGCCAACCGCGAGCTGGCGCGGCCGGTTTGTATCTCGCCGATGGTGCCGCGCAACACGTTGCGCACAGCGCTGCGCCGCTGCGCGTTGGGTGCAATCGACACCCACGGTGCCTTGATCAGCGCGTGCGCCTCGACCCCAGGCGCCAAAGCCATGTTCTCCGCCGACTCGGGCGTGATGCGGGCGACAAGTTCGTCGCCGCCGCCCAGCAGGAGCCGCACATCGATCATGCCGCCGGTGTCGGTCAGCGAGTCGACGCTGCCGACGAACTGGTTGCGTGCGCTGGTTCTGACCGCCATGCGGCGGATCATGCTGCGCAGCGAGGTCGCGTCGTCACCGACATGGCCGCTCTTGCGCAGCGCTGCCAGTCGGTCGAGGATGTCTTGCTGCGAACTTTCCATCGCCCGGTAGAGCGCGACCATTTCGTGGCCGTAGGCTGTGAGCAGCGTGCCGCCGCCGTTCGCACCACCGGTCGTGCGAACGACCAAAGGGGTGTCGGCCAGGTTGTTCATCGTGTCGAGTGCGTCCCACGCGGCCTTGTACGACAAAGGCACTGCCTTGGCGGCGCGGTTCAGGGAGCCGTGTTCGACGATGGCCTCGAGCAAGCGGATGCGGGTGTCGCCGACAAAGCCGCCGGCCGCGGTCTCGAACGCGAGTTTGCCGACCAGGCGTCGGCGTCGGGTGGCGCACATGGAGGCAGACGATATCAGACGCTACTTGCGGGCATCGTGACCCGCATCTCACGGCCCGACATTTCCTTTGGCCCCAAGGCCGCGCTGCGCGCGTCCGTCCCCCCCGAGGGGAGCCAAGCAAACTTGGGAACGGCCCGGCGTTTCCTTTGGCTAGCGGTTGATTTCCTTGACGATGAACCACTGGCCGGCAATGCGCTGCCAGACCAGAACCTTGGTGGTGACGTCGCTGAATTTGGTCGACTGGTAGGTCTGTGTGAAAGCGGTTTCCACGCTGTCGGCGCTTTGTGCGGTGACCACGACGTTTTCAACTTTCACGTTCACGGGGCCGGCCTTGTGGACGAGGGCCGCGCGTTTGACTTTCCACGCTTCGGTGGTGCCGCCTTCAGCCGGCACGAAGTCCGGCACATAGAACGCGAGGTACTTCGGCAAATCTTTGGCCTGCCAGGCAGCCACCCAGGCGTTCACGCGACCGATGGCGACGGCGCTGTCGACGGAGGAACTCGATGGCACGGCATTCGTTGCGGGCTGGGTGTCCGATGTGCGGTTGGCGACGCGACGGTCCAGCGCGATGAGGTCGATCACCGGGGAGTCGATCGTGACGGCCGGGCAGCGGGCCGGTGCGTCGTCGCCGACGCCCCACTCCTGCGCTTCGGGCGGCGTTTCGGCGGCGGCGTCGCGGCGCGCCAACCCCAGCTGGACCGCGAGTTGGTCCATGGCCGCGTGTGTGCGGGCGTAGGCAATGCTCAGATCGAAATCAGCGTTGGCGTACGAACGCTTGGCTGTGTAGAGCTCATTCTCGGAATTGAGCAAGTCGAGCAGGCTGCGCTGCCCGATCTCGAACTGCTGGCGGTAGGCGTCGCGGGCCTTCTCGATGGCCAGCGTATTGCGATCGAGGAACTGCAGCTGGTCGCGCAGTTTGCGTGTGTCGTTGTAGGCGATGGCCATCACCTGACGAGCGTCGCGGCAGGCCTTGTCGCGCTGGTCGGCGGCTTGGTTGACCAGATTGACTTGCTGGCGAACGCGCGCGCGGTCGGAGCCGCCGTTGAACAGGTTCCAGTTCAACACGATCTCGGCCGTGGTGTCGCGGCGCTGGTCGCGTACGCCGTCGAAGTTGTTGCCGGCACCCGAGCGCAGCCGTGCCTCGACCTTGGGCTGGTAGGCCGCTTCCAGGCGGGTGGTGATGCCGCGTGCCGAACGCAGGCTCTCGATGGTGGCGCTGATGGCGCTGCTTCGGACGATGGCCTGCGCCGACGCCTCGTTGGCACTTGCCGGCAAGGCTTGCGCCAGCGCCCCAGGCATCGGCAAGTCAGCCGGCGGCGCCTCGCCGATGGTGCGTTGATAGCGCGCCGACACGTCATGCAGATTCGAGGCTTCGGTGGTCAGGTTGGATTCGGCCAATGCCAATCGCGCACCTGCTTGCTCAAGGTCCACACCACGACCGACGCCGGCCTTGAAACGCGACTGGATCAGGTTGAACGCGCTGCGGTGCTGCACGTAGTTGTCTTCGGCCAGTTGCACCAGCCGCCGATAGCGCAGCACGTCGTAGTACGCGCGCACGGCTTCGAGCGCCGTCTGCTCGCTGATGTCGCGCATTTCAAAATAGCGCGCCAGCTTGTCGTGGCCAAGGCGGCCCACCTCGTGGCTGGTCGCGAGCCCATCCCACAACAGTTGCGTCAAGGTGAGTGATGCGCCGCTGCGGCTGATGGTCTGGTCTTCAGGAACGCGTGTTTCGATCCGGTCGTTGTCGCGTCCCAGGCTGGCGTTCAGGTCCAGACGCGGGTAAAAGCCGCCGCGTCCGGCATCGACGGCATCGGCCGCCGCACGGTACGCATTCAAGCGCGCGGTGACATCGGGGCTGGTATCCAGCGCTTTTTGCACAGCCGCCTTCAGCGGGTCATTGCTTTGCGCTCCTGCGGTGCACACGGTCAACAGCGCGCTGGCAACCAAACAAATCCGGGCTTTCAAGTGCATCGGTGTCTTCGGCTTTCTCAGAGGGTGTGTCTGCCGACCCACCAGCGAACTTCATGGCTCGGATCGTTGCAGGTCACACGTTAGCTGACGAGTGTAGCGGTGGGATGTACATACTTACCCCCCTTGTTTCCGCAGGTGTGCGTGCGTAATTCACGTCGTAACAAGGTGTTGTGTGTCCACGCGTGGCGCAGCGGTTGCATGTCACGGCATTTGTTGCCGTCGCGGCGCGCAAGGCTCAAGTCTCCTGTGGCGGTGACGACAATAAGGCGTTGCCCCGATGGATGCCTGTGCCAAGCGTCTTGCCGACAAAACCCTCTCACGGCGTCCTTCCTGCATGGCACGAGACGCTGCGTGTCGTCGCGCGCGCGCGACTCCTGGCTTGCCTCGTGCTCGGTTTGCTGTGGCCTGCGCTGGCGCCTTTGGCCTGGGATGCGGAACGCATGCTGGCGGCGGCCCAAAAGCTCTCTCCGCATGCGGTGGCCGAGGTCCGGGAGTTGCAGCCATTGCTGACGCAAGCGCTCAGCATGGACGACGCAGGAAAACTCCAAGCCATCAATCGGTTCTTCAACCAGCACATTCTGTTTCGTGACGACCAGGAGACTTGGGGCCAGTTGGACTATTGGGCCAGCCCGCTCGAGTCTCTGAGCCGTGGTCAAGGCGACTGCGAAGACTATGTGATTGCCAAGTACTTCAGCCTGCTCGCCGTGGGCATGCCGATGTCCCGGCTGAGGCTGGTCTATGTGCGCGCGCAGGTCGGCGGACCGAACGGCTCGCTGCTGCCCCACATGGTGCTGGCCTACTATGCGGAGCCGGGCGCGGAGCCGACGATTTTGGACAACCTGATCAGCGAGCTGCGGCCGGCATCACGCCGGCCCGACCTGGTTCCGGTCTTCAGCTTCAACAGCGAAGGCTTGTGGCAAGGTGTCGGGTCGCAAGGGGCGGGCGATCCGACTGCGCGCCTGTCGCGCTGGCCAGGCGTGCTCGCCAAGGCACGAACGGAGGGGTTCCAATGAAAGAACAACCGGAGGAGCGCGCATGTCTTTGATTCGTCAGATCTGGCTCTTGATGTTGGCCACCGTGCTGCTGGCGTTTGTCGGCAGTGTCACTGTCGCGGTCGAGTCGGCGCGTGGTTATTTGCAAACCCAGCTGCGGCTCAAGAACTCGGACAACGCCAGCTCGCTGGCGCTGGCGCTGTCGCAGCAAAAGGGTGACCCCGAGCTGATGAACCTGTTGATGTCCGCGCAGTTCGACACCGGCTTTTATCAGCGTATCCGCTTCACGCGGGCCGATGGAGGTGTGGCGTTTTCGCGCGAAGCGAAGGCGCTCACCGAGCACGCTCCGGCGTGGTTCGTCAACCTCGCGCCGATCGAGTCCTATCCCGGCATGGCGCAGGTGTCCGACGGCTGGCGCGCGCTGGGCAAGATCGAGGTGGTCAGCCACACGTCCTACGCGCACGACGACCTGTGGGAGGGCAGCCTGCATTCGGCCCTGGCGCTCGCCGTGGTGGGCCTGCTGGCCGGTGGTCTGGGCACGCTGGTGGTCAAGCGCATTCGCAAGCCGCTCGACTCGACGGTCGAGCAGGCCGAGGCGCTGGTGAAAGGCGAGTTCGTGACCGTGGTCGAACCGCGCGTGCCGGAATTGCAGCGCCTGACGCAGGCCATGAACACGATGGTGAGCCGCCTGCGCGTGACGTTTCAGGCGCAGGCCGAACAGCTCAGTTCGCTGCACCGGCAGGCCAATTGCGACCGGCTGACGGGGCTGTCGAACCGCGCGCACTTCCTGGGGCAACTGGGGGGCGCGCTGGAACGCGAAGACGGCACCTCGGAGGGCGGCCTGGTGCTGCTGCGCGTGCTCGACCTGGCGGGCGTGAACCGCAGCCTCGGCCACACCGCGGCCGACCGCGTCATCACGACCATCGCCCAGGCGTTGCGGCCGTACGCCGAGCGCGTGACGGGCTGTTTTCTAGGCCGGCTCAACGGCTCGGACTTTGCGCTGTGCCTGCCGGTGGCCGGTGTGGCGCGCGAGACCGCCCAGGCGCTGGCCGACGCCTTGCGCCTGGTGCTGCCGAGCTGGGGTGCCGGCATTGCCGTGAGCCTCGGGGCGGTGGAGCTGCGCCGTGGCATGACACCCGGACAGGTGATGGGCGCGGCCGACGCCGCGCTGGCCCGGGCCGAAAGCCGGGGTGCCTTCGCGGTGGAGCTGGACAGCCAGCCCGTGTCCAGCGAAGACTTGCTGGGCGAGGGCGCGTGGCGCCGCCGCATCCACGAAGCCTTGGCGCAGGGGCGGGTGCACCTGGTCAGCTTTCCGCTGGTCGATGCCAAGAACCAGCTCATTCATTTCGAGTGCCCGCTGCGTTTGCAGCTCGACGAGAACGGCGTGTTTGAACCGGCGTCGCGCTGGCTGCCGATGGCGGTTCGCAGCCGGCTGACTCTGGAGGTCGACGAACGCGCACTGGCCTTGGCGCTGCTGGAGTCGGCAGATGACGGCAAGCCGAGGTGCGTGAACATCTCTCCGACGTCGCTGCTCGACAGCGGCTTCGCCTCGCGCCTGCGCGCTTTGTTGTGGGATGCGCCTCGGGTGGCGCGCCTGATCTGGCTCGAAGTGGCGGAGATGGCGGCAGTCGAGCATTTCGATCTGCTGCAGGAGCTGAGCCGGCAGCTCAGGCCCACCGGCGCGCGCTTCGGCATCGAGCACGCGGGTGAAAAACTGGGGTTGATTCCGCGCCTGTTCGAGGCCGGGCTGGATTACGTCAAGCTGGACGCGTCGATGATCGCCGGCGTCGGCAGCGACGAGAACCGCGCCGCGTTCGTCAATGGCACGGTCACCTTGCTGCACGGTTTGTCTCTGCAGGTCTACGCCGAAGGCGTGTCCAGCGAGGTCGACGCCAAGCGCCTGTGGGAATGCGGCATCGATGCCTGCACGGGCCCCTGGATAACTGAGAGCTGGCTCGATAGACCCCCCAGTCGCTGACGCTCCTGCCCCCAAGGGGCCGAGCCCGGACACAACTTGTCCTGTGGACGAGTTGTGCCTGGCGAGGGGTCGGGCGTCCTCGCCCGACGCGGCCTGCAAGGCCCACCCATCGGGCCGGGAGACCCGGACCCTTGGGCGTGGCTGGAGGGGGCGCCTCGCTGCGCTTGCTTGGCGGCGGGTAAAAAAGGTTTCGCTTGTCACCCGAATCGCGTTCGGACGATGCAACTGGTCGCGCGACCAAGCAAGCGAAGCGACGCGTACAT
>DASQOS010000294.1:0-2373 GCA_035644375.1 Rhizobacter sp. | reverse complement strand
CGTGAAAAATACGGAGTCCAGGTTGATGACGGTGAAGTCAACCACCGCGTGCTGCGCCTTGTTTTGCAGGTGGTGCAGGTGGTGAATGATGTATTCACCGGCGCTCGGTGCGTGCTCGTGGCCTTCGGTTGCCATGGTGTGTCTGAAACCTTGTCGTCTAAAACTCGTTGCGCCCTACCGGCCACGCCACCAGAGCGCCAACCAGCTCACCTTCATGCACACCACCATCGTGATCAGCAAGGCTGGCCAGCTCAGGTGGGGCACCACTTTGGCGGCAATCACCAGCAAGGCGACAGCCACCGCGATCTTCAGCATCTCCCAGAACAGGAATCCCGTGGCCGCGGCCATCGGATTTCTTGCTCTTTTCGTCATTCCCCGGGCCAGCAAAGCCCCAGGAAGCACCACCGCCAACACCCCGTACAGCGCCGACCAGGCCACCGCGCTGTGCTGCGTAAAGCCCCAAAACAGAGCAGCACACAACACGCCGGCGATGGCTTGGGCCGCCACCACTCGCCACGGGGACACCATCGGCATCCGGGATTTCAATTCCTGCGCTTCGTCATGCGTCAAGGTCTTGAATGCTTGCTCATCCATCTCGTCTGGCGCCGCGACATGACTGACGATGTGAGGCATGGCGGGGTTATGAGGAGCCGGGCGAGCAAAGCCTCGGGATTATACGAGTAAACCCGCGCCACCCTCAAGCAGGCTGAACAGAAGCTGAACCATCGGGCTGAGCGCCGACACGGACAAACGCCTCAGCCGAACATGTTCGTGGGCAGGCCCGCGACGCTGACCTGCAGGCTCAAGACGCAGCCGGCCAGTGCTTGCTGCTGCAGCTCGGCAGCCGGCCGGTTGTGACGCGCGGTGGTGATGTAAAGCGTTTTCAAATCCGGGCCGCCAAAGCAGGGCATGGTGGGGCAGCGCACCGGCAGGGCCAAGCTGTCGACGACCCGGCCCTCGGGAGACAGGCGCAGCAGTTGCTGCCCTTCAAACATGGCCACCCAATAACAGCCCTCGACATCCACCGCCGCTCCGTCAGGCCGCCCACCGTAGGTGTTCAAGTCCTGGTCCGGTGTCTTGACCGGGAATGTCGCCCATTCGCGCCGGTGTGCCAGAGCGCCGCTGGCGCCGTCGAAGTCGAACGCATAGATGACGTGCGCCTTGGTGCAGCTCCAGTACAGCGTGGCACCCTCCGGGCTCCAGGCCAGCCCGTTGGAGACGGTGATGCCATCTGCCATCCGCGCCAGCGTGCCATGGCTAAAGCAATACAGCGCCGCAAGCGCAGGATCGCGCGGTTCGTAGACGGTACCGACCCAAAAGCGACCCTGCGGGTCGCACTTGCCGTCGTTGAAACGTTCGATCGCCTTGTCATACGGCGCGATCGCCAGCAGCGTGCGCTGTGCGGTGGTCGGATCGAAGCGCCACAAGCCGTCCCGCAGGGCCAACAGCAAACCACCGTCCCGCATCGGGGCACAGGCCGACACATGGGTATCGAATTTCCAGACGTCGTGACTTGCGGCCTGCGGATCGAAGCGGTGCAACGCAAAACTCGCGATGTCGCACCAGTAGAGCACCTGTTCGGTCGGGTGCCACAGCGGCGACTCGCCGAGCAACGACGGCGGAACATCCAGTGCGGCGATCTCGTGATTCAAGGCGTCTTCCTCAGAGAGCCTGGATGTCAAGCTTCATCCACGCGTTGGCCGTTTCCCCCGCGGGCAAGGTCTTCAACCCGTGCGCGGCCGGGTCGGCCATGTGCACGGCGTTGCTGACATGGCTGACCGGCTCGACACAGAAATAGGCTTTTTCAGGCGGCGTATAGACCACCAGGTACGACTCGGACGAGGTGAGTTGCATGGAGAACTTTTCGTCGCGAATGCGGGCCGGGCCATTCCAGCCTTCAAAACAGTGGTCGAAATTGAGGTGCGACACGTCGCCGTCAATGCCCGGCTGCGCCACTTTGCGCGTGGGCAGCTGCGTGGCATCGGATTCCCAGCGGCTCGACAGCTCAATGTGCAGCCGACTGCGTTCACGCTTCGGAAAGTAGGGGTGCCAGCCCAAGCCCACCGGCTGGGCGATTGCGGCGGTGTTGGTGAACACCATTTGCACGCCCAGTTGCTGCGGCGTCAGCGTGAAGTACTGCGTGACCTCGAAGGGAAATGGCCAATGGGCGTCCGGCTCGTGGCGGTAGCGCAGTTCCAGATCCGATATGTCCGACGACACGAGTTCCCAGCGCCGCAGCCAGCCGACACCATGCACCGAATGCGGGTTGTCGTCGAAGTTGGGGGCCGTGGTGTAGTCCTTGCCCTTCCAGCGGAAGTGCCGGTATCCAAGGCGATTGGAATACGGCACCAGCGGATAGCTGGCCGACTGCCG
>DASQOS010000293.1:0-10067 GCA_035644375.1 Rhizobacter sp. | reverse complement strand
AACCCGCAGCAACTGACCTTGGGCGATGTTCCCGAGGTCTGGGGCCATCGCCGAGATTTGTGGACGTGGTGGCCCGACGCCAGGATCGAAGGCTATCTGGTCTACCCCATCACCTCCATCGGGGCCGGGCTGCATTTCGAGTTCGCCGGCGATGCGTTCGAGATGCTGTTTGCCGGACACGACGCCAAGATCACCTGGGTCGCCGACGGGCGCTACATGGCCACTAGCCTGATCGAGACCACGCTCGACAACGGGGTGACGGGGGCGCCGCTGTCGGCCACCAACCGCTTCGTGCGCTTCGAGTTCGGCAGCCGGGCTGTGCGGCGGGTCTCTGTCTACGGCTGGAGTGCGCAAGGGCCGTGCGCCGTGGCGATTGCCGCCAACGACCAGCTGCGCGCCTGGGATCGTTCGGGCGAAGCGTCCTTTTGCGCGATGGCCGACTCTTATGCCGGCGGCAACGGCCTTCACTGGCGCAACGGTCCGTTCTGGGAGGCCGCCGCCTTGCTGGGCATTGCGCATCTGGACATCGATGCCATCGGCGGCACCGGCTATGCGCGGGTCGCGACCAACCTGCAGACGAGCGACCCGAGCAATGCCTTTGCGGGCCGCCTGGCGAACAAGGTGCTGGCCAAGCCGGATCTGTTTCTGACGGCCGGCGGCCTCAACGACAACAACTCGATGTCCGCCGTGGACGCGAATGGCAACGTCATCTACGCGAGCCCGGCCGAAGCCCTTGCCGGCTTCAATGCTGCCGTGACCGGGTACTACACCGAGCTTCGGGCCGCGCTGCCGAACTGCGTGCTGGTCGCGACAGGGCCGTGGGCGCCCCGGCAATCCACGCCGACGGACCCGATCGCGCAGTCGAAGGCCGACACGATCCAGGCGGCACTGCAGGCCGCCGGGGGTCCGTGGGTGTTTCTGGACAACCTCAACGGCGGCTGGGCCAACAGCGCCGGGGCCGGCACGACGCAGGGCGGCGCATGGCAAACCGGCACCGGCAACAGCGCGGCACCGGCCGGCGACGGCAACGCAGACCTTTACCTGTCGGCCGATGGCGTTCACCCGAACCAAGCGGGCGTGGTGTATCTGGCCAACCGTTTGGCCACAGAACTGAGGGCCGCGTTGCAGGCCTTGTGAACGCGAGATCGACTGGCGCAACCCATGGAGACGCCGTGAGTATTCCTTATGACAAACAAACCGTGGACTCGTCCAACCCGCTGGCGCGCTACGCGCACAGAAGCCGGATCAACAAGTCCGTCCAGCTGGCCCTCTCGAAACTGAACCACGGAAAGGTTCTCGACTATGGGTGCGGATCGGGCGTGTTCATCCAGGCGTTGAATTCACTGCGCTCGGACTGCGCTGTCGGTTATGAACCCTTCATGACCGATCGAACCGGCCAGGCACTGCCGATCTACAGTGAGATAGAGGACATCGAATCGATGGGGCCGTTTTCTCTGGTGACATTGTTCGAGACCATCGAGCACCTGTCCGACGAGGAAACGACCCGTTTTCTGGGCACCTGCCAGAAGGTTCTGTCCGCTGCCGGCGGTGTGCTGATGAGCGGTCCGATCGAGATCGGCCCGGCGCTGCTGGCCAAGGAGTTCAACCGGTCGATCAGGCAACTGGCGTTGCCGGACTACGGCATCGCCGAGTTCGTCAAGGCGAGCCTGTTTGGCGTCGCTGCGGGTCGGGCGAACAACATCAAGACGAGCCACAAGGGATTCGACTTCCGACGCGCCGTCGATTTCATCCGCAAGTCCGGCTGGGCCGTCGACGTGCTTCATTTCGGACCCCTCCCGATCGGCACCTGGTACGGCAATTCACAGTTCTACCTGTGGCTCTCCCGCGGGCAACTCACGGCCGCCCGCCGTTCATGACCTGCAGCACCCGCGGTGCCACGCGCTCCATCCCTTTGAACGTGAAGACAAGCAGGGAAATGGTCAGCAGCACGATGACGAAGTAAGCCATGAAGACGTCGAATGGCGCATGCAGTGGCAGGGCGGCGAAATAGAGCCTGCGAACCATGGTGAGAACCGGTTCGTGCGCGGCGAAGATGAAGAAGCTGTAGCGTGAAGCCCGACGCAGGACATCCAGAGCCCAGGGAACCCTGGCCAGGCCGGCGCTGAGGCAGAGGATAGCCACGACACCGCACACAACCCACAGCTTTTCGCCGACCGGCGGCAGGCTGCTGCCCATCATCCGCAACATGATCCAACCGAGCACAGCATAGAGGCCTGCCTTGTCGGCCCAGAAGATCGATTTGCCCGCGATGGCCAGGTGGCATCCCAAAAAAAAGAAGAACAAGGCGTCGCTGGACGCCCAGGAGATCGCCATGCCGCTCACCCAGCCCACCAACACGAAGAGCGTGGCCCAACCCCGGGTTCCCTTGATCAGCAGGTAGATGACCGGCGTGAGCAGAACAAGCACAAAGAGGTCTCTGAGAAACCAGAGGTGGTACAGGAACAGCTGGTGACCTTGGCCGATGAAACCCAGGATCAGCCGGTGCGCCGACAACTCGACCAGCGTTGTGCTCCAGATGCTCTTGCCGGACAGCAGCGCTGCCGTGACCGGCAGCTTCTGAGCGATGGACAGCACGAGCATCCACAGGGCCGTCCAGGCGATGAGCGGCAGCAACAGGCTGCGGGCCCGGGATTGCAGTTTTTCGCCGAACCAGCTCGCGTCGGCATGAAAGTTTCTGAAGAACACATAGCCGGCGATCAGGAAGAAAACCGGAACCCGGATCCCGCCCAGGCTGTTGGCAAGAAAGTCCACCGCGAAAGCCAATGCCGGCGCACCCTGCAACTGCTGGGTGAACTCACCGCCCGATTCGTTGTGATAACAGACCACCAGAACGATCAACGGAAAGCGGATCATCGCCAAGCGATCGAAGACCGAAGGACGCGTCCCTCCCGAGATGTCCATCGACAGCGCATGACGGGCCTGCTGCAAAGTCATTGCGCTCTCTTGGGCAAGCCTTCACCGTTCAGGTCAGGCACGTCTTGCATGGGTCGATGCCAGCAGCGAGCGGTACAGCATCTCCAGGCGGTCGGTGGTCGCGGCCCAGTCGAGCTTTTGCACCCGTGCATGGCCTGCCCGGGCAAGCGCCTGACGCCGAGGCTCGTCGTGAACCAGCGCAATCAAGGTTCGCGCGATGCCATCGGGCGTGCGCTCATCGATCGGCGCAAATTCGCTGTCGCCGAGATCGGCTGCGAACCCGGTTCGGGTGGCGGCCAGCGCCGCGCCGCACGACATGGCCTCGGCCGCAACCAAACCGAAGCTTTCGAAGAAACTCGGAACCAGCAGGATGGCCATGCGGCGGTAGTGCTCGGCAATCTGGTCGCGCGGACAGAAAGCGACGGTTTCGATGCGCGACTCGCCAGGAAACTCAGAGGCGATGGCGGCTTGGGCCTGCTTTCCGACGCCCACCAGCAGGAAACGTACGGAGGGTGTTGCTGCGAGCACCTGCCGCATCACCGCGGGCATCAGCTCGCTGCCTTTGTTGGCCAGCCAGTTGCCGACGAATCCGATCACGGGTTGGCGCCCGAAGCGGGGCGACTGGCCCAGCCAAACCGGTTCGAGCGCGTTTTCCATCACCAGCAGCCGCGGTTCGGGCTGGTAGGCCCGCTCGCGGGCGAAGCGTGCATCGAATCGGCTGACGACCGTCAAGGCCGCGCAGCCGCGAAAGGCAATCTCCGGCAGGCCGCCGATGAAGCGCCGCAGCCAGGCCGCCGGCCCGCTGCCGTCGCTTCCTGTCAGTTCCCGCCAATGCGTTTCGAGCCCGTTCGAGCGCGACACGGCGACGGGCTTGCCGTGCCGCGCCAGCCGCAAGGCCAGCAGCGCGAGCCAGCCTTCGGCGCCCCACAACTCGACGATGTCGAAGGATGCAGCGTGCGCATGGCGCCGCGTGGCATAGGCGTAGCCCAGCAAACGCCGCAGCCGCGTGAACCGCCGCATGTGCTGCCAAGGCGTGAAGTGCTCGATGCCATAGGCCACGACCTCGTGGCCGCGCTCACGCATGCGGCGGGCAAAACCCGAGATCACGTAGCCTGAACCCTGGTTCGGATCGAGCGGGCAGTTGCTGATGACGAGGATGCGCATCGGCGTGTTCGTGCCCAGACCTTCGCGCGCCATGTCGTTCACGTTGGAAAGGTGTTTTCCAACCGCGCTCCGCACAGCTTGAAGCGGGCATCGATCAAGGTCTTGGTCGCCGCTGCGTAGATCGATCGTCCGCTGCCGCGGATACCGTAGCGCAGCGCATTTTTCAGCGCGGCGACGAACAGCCTTGCCGCATCGGCGGCGATTCTTCGCCAGGTGAATGCACGCCAGACCTCGGGATGCCGTTGCAGCAGGTGCACGTAGGACGCGTTGTGCTGCCGGATGAAATCCAATCCCCGCCTCGGCCGGTAGGGATGGCAGATGGTGGCCGCGGGCAGGAACACGGCCCGGTGTCCTGCCTGGTCCAGCCGCAGGCGCATGTCGACGTCCTCGAGCGCAGGGTGCGGAAAGCTCTCGCAGAAGCCGTTCATGCGCCAGTACAGTTTTTCGCTGACGGCCATGTTGCAGGACCACAGGTAGCCACCGGCTTCGTTGACCGGCGACTCTTCCACGTTGGACCGGCGGGCGCGGTCGGCGCGCGTCTGGCCCTCGAAGAGTTCCGTGTCGCCGGCTGTCGCAAAGGCACGCAGGTAGGCGGCCAGCCAACCGGCATCGGCAAGGCAATCGTCGTCGGTGAAGACCAGCCAGGCACCGCGCGCCTGCCGAGCGCCGCAGTTTCGGTTGGCCGCGGGTCCGCGCCGCGGACCCTCGACATAGCGCGCCCATGGGAACTGCTCGGCGACCAGCTGCTTCGAACGTGTGTCCCGGCTGTCGTCGCTGACGATCACCTCGACCGCGTCGGCACCCACTTCAGACAGCGCGCGGGCCATCGATTCCAGACATTGGCGCAACAGGTCGGGCCGATGAAAGGTGGGTATGACGACCGTCGCTGTCGGTGGCTTGCTCACAGGGGTGTCCATGGGGATCGCGGTTCAGTGGCGCTTGGGCACCGGTTGGAAGGCGCGAATCGGCCGGCGGGCTGGCGTTCGCAGTGAAGCGTCACAGCCTAGAAGGGGTCTGTGACAGGCGCATGTACGGCGTTGTGTATCGAAGGCCGGCTCCGTTGAACACCGCCGCCCGGCTGCGCTCGATCAGCAACTCGGAACCGTAGGTCGTGAGATGGTTGTCGTCGTTGGTCACCGAGTGGTAGAGGCCGTGTCGGTGCGTCGACACCAGGCAGCCCGACGCGTTGCAGAGCTGCGCAATCGGCGACACGTAGACGGCGCCGCTGTCGGTCAGTGCGTTCTCGACGATCTTGTCGGTACTGAGCGACGCTTGGTCGAGGTACTCGGAGCTGCGCTCGGGCAGCGAGCCGGTCTGTTGCCATTGCCTGAGCAGCAGGTTCGGCTGCGCAATGGTCCAGGTGGGCAGATGGCCGAAGACCACGACGCGCTGAACGCCCAGCGATTTCAAATGGCGCACCGTTTCACGCAGGTTTTCCATGTGGGCGTCGATCACGCCGGGCTCGGTGCCATAGAGCTTCCAGTGGGCCGCCATCAGCACCGTCGCCGGCCGCTCTTCGGCAATGCGTTGGAGGATGTACGCGTTGGTGCGTTGGCACGGTGCGGCGGCTTTCGACGGCGTCATCAGCAGCGGAGGGCATGCTGCTGCCGTGAACTGCGCCAGACGGTAGCCTTTCTCGTCATCGCGGACCAGCTTGGCCAGCCCCGGGTACAGCGATGCAGCGTGCGAATCACCCCAGATGAAGAGCAGCTTGCGGGTGCTGTCGCGCAGGTCGATGCATTCGTCGGTGAATATCTCGGGGCCTTGGTGCAGGCGCGCCATGCACTTGTCGACGCGGTACTCCGCGTAGTCGAAACGCAGCTGCGCGGCGGCGATGCCGCGCACGCTCTCGGGGTAGGTGTTCAGCAAGCCGTCGGTCTTCATCACCACCCATCCGCCGAGGCCGACGAAGCACAGCGACAAACACAGCAGCAGCGGCGTGCGCGGCCCGGCGAGCCGCCCGAAGCGGATGGGTTTTTCGAGCAGTTCGTAGGTCAGCGCGGCCAGTACCACGCTGGCGATCAGGATCATCACCCGCACTTCGTGGGTGAGCGGGATGCCCATGATCACCGGAAAACTGAGCAAGGGCCAATGCCACAGGTACAGCGGGTAGCTGATGGCGCCGTAAAAACGAAGAATCGGCTGCGACAACAGTTGGCGATTCACCCAGGTCCCAGGGCCGGCAGCCAACAGAGCGAACGTGCCGCCAGTCGGCAGCAGCGCCCACCAGCCTGGGAAGTGATCGGTCTTGTCGATCATCCACAGCGCCACACCCAGCATGGCCAAGCCCATGGCCGCTAAGCCGTCGGCCATCCTGCGATGGAGCCATGATGCGGCCGGCACACGCTGTTTGAGCCACGCCACCGGCCCCCCGCCGTGATACTGAGTCAGGTCGGCGAGCAACGCGCCGGTCATCAGCTCCCAGAATCGCGTGGGCGGCAGGAAGAAAGTGGCGCTGGGCTTGGTACCCACGTAGTACACATTGCAGAAGAACGAGGCCAACAAGGCGCCGCAAATCAGCCACAGCGCCCAGCGCCGCAGCTTGAAAAGCAAGACCACGGCCACAGGCCAGACGAGGTAGAACTGTTCCTCGATGCCGAGCGACCACAGGTGCAACAGCGGCTTGGCCTCGGAGCTGACATCGAAGTAACCCGCCTCCTGCCACAACGTGAAGTTGGAGATGAACAAGGCGCCGGCCTCGACGTGGGCGCCCAAGCGCCGCGTCTCGTACGGAAAAGTGAACAACACCCCGGCCGCCAGGGTGGCCGACAGCACCAGGCACAGCGCCGGCAAGATGCGCCGTACCCGGCGCCTGTAGAAGTCGAGGTAGCTGAAGCGCCCCGATTCGAGCGACTGCAACAGAACGCCGGTGATCAGGAAACCCGACAGCACGAAGAAGATGTCGACGCCAATGAAGCCGCCTTTCAGCCATTGCGGAAACGAATGCACCGCCAGCACCGACAGAACGGCGACGCCGCGCAGGCCATCGACATCGGGACGCTGTGCGAGGTGCGATTGACGTGCCGGGGTGGCGGCAGATCGGGCCGTCGGAAGGCCAGCTTGGCTTCCCCGCAGGGGCAGGACGCTGCTCATCGGTGGCTCATACGGGACAAGACGAAGCGCCTTTCAGGAAGTTCTTGCATCTTGCAGAACTTTACGAAGGCAGCAAGTCAGTTCGCGCGAATGCGCGGGTGCGGGTCCTGGCCTGTATGGGCTGGCCCGGATGCTTGTCCGCTACCCAAAGGAAACGCCGGGCCGTTCCCAAGTTTCCTTTGCTTCCCACGGGGGGCGGACGCGCGCAGCGCGGCCTTGGGGCCAACATCTACCGAATGGCCAGCTCCAACAGTTCCGCAGCCTGGCGATCGAGTCGGTGCGCGCCATACCAGCGCGTGGCATTCGCTGCCATGGCTTGTGGCGAAGCCGTTGCCATCGCCGGGAGGGCCGGGTCGGTCATTGCGCGCAGGCAAAGGTAGTCACTGCCCTCGGCCAGACCATCGGTGTCGGGACCGGGCCGGCTCACGTTGAGCGCCACGCATCCATGTGCCGCATAGGCCGCGAACACGCCGGATTTGCCAAGGTACTGTGGCGGGTAGTCGAGCAGCGCATAACGCGATTCCCGCAGCAACCGACTCAGCTCTGCTTGTTCGAGGCGGCCGAGGTGTCGACAGGCCATGTGGGCCGGTGTTCCCTTCGACGGGCCGCCGTTGCCGACCTCGATCAACGCGACGACGCCGAGGCGCTGCAGCGCCAAGTCCTTGCCCTGCAAGCCATCGAAGGCACGCTGGCGGGTCGATGGTGACCCGAACACGATGGCCCGAGGTTCTCGCTCCGAGCTGGCTGGGATGATCTCGGGTTCACCGACATTCGAGAACACGGGCCGAACCTGAATGGGCGTCGCTGGACCGACCATGCGGCGCAAGCTGCGGGCGTGCTGCTCGGTATTGGTCCAAAGCGCGTCGGCCATGCGGGCCAGGCGTGCGACGACCCGCCACTGCAGGTGTGACAGCCAAAAGGCCGAGCGCCATGGCGGCTGCCCCGAAGCAAACAACTCGTGACAGACGACCACCAGGCGCAGCCGATGGCGGTACTGCGCCCGCAAGGCCCTGACCTGGTCGAGCAACCAGAAACACACACCCCGGTGACCATAGCCGTACCCCGAGAAGTGCAGAACCACCGAGCACCTTGGCAGGGTTGGGCCGCTGCCACTCGCGTTCAGGCAATCGAGCACTCTCTCGGCCAGCGAGCGCTGACCAGCCAGCGCCTTGGACAACTCGATCACATCGGAGCTCACTCCGTGCGCGGCCCATTCCGATTTGACGCACATCAGGTAGTCGAGCACTCCGCCGGTGCCGGGCGGTACCACCTGGATCAGCGCAGGAATCGTCTTGCCGCCGCCCCGGCTCATTGCCGACGGGTCGTGGTCTTCATGCTGCTCGGTGTGCCGAGATCGAACGAGAACACCCTGGCGTCTTGGTCCATGTAGTTGCCGGCGCTGGAGCGCGTGGCAAAACCGACGCCGAAGTTGCCCGGCCCGCCGACCGCTGTGGCGAAGACAAAGTCGCTGCCGAACTCTGCGCTGCCGGGCAGGGTTCCCAACACTGTCGCAGTCGGGTTGGAAGTGTCGTAGCCGACCAATGAGGCATCGCTGAAGGCACGCGCTCCATAACCCTGCGCAAAGATGAAACGTGTGCGGCTCTCGCTGGCGTTGAAGTTCTGGACGCTCGCTTCGACAGGATTGATGGTATGGCCATTCGGGGCGATATAAAGCGTTGTGCCGGCCTCATCCACCATCCTGATCTCGTAGCTGGCGTTTGGGGTCCCGACAGCGGTCACCGCCCACTGGAGATGTTTGTCGTTGGCGCTGGTTTGTACGGTCGTGACGACGTCGATGGCCGTCGGCGCATCATCGTTGAACGCCCCGTCACCAGCGGACTTGTTGATGCGCAACAGGTGGTTGTTGCTGGCCGTGAGCACGGTCAAGTACAAAACGTCTTTGCCCATGCTCACCACTTGCACCGATCCAGTTCCGTGGGCCACGACAGAGGCTGTCGGGTTGGCCCGAGTGATCCTCAACACGGTCCACGGCGAAACGAATGCGTTGCCCGGGTTCTTGTAGACATAAAAGCTGTCCGCATCGAACCCGATCAGACTCCAGCCACCACCCGCGGTGAGGTTGGCATTGAGCAGCACTTCGATGAACGAATTGCCGGCCGAAAAATTGAATACGCTGAGCTGGTCGGCGTCATCGACCAAGGCCGATTGGTAGGTGCTGGCCACCACGTCGGTCAGGGCCGCTTTGCCGGGTTCACGCAGCGTCAGCGTGGCGCTGGGGCTGGTGTTCCACAAGACCACCTGGCGCGGATAAATCCATCCGCGTGGCGCCAACGTCACCGGGTCGCGCGCCACCTCCAGCGGAAAGTCGCCCTGGATCACGGTGAAGCTCAGGCCCATGTCCGCGGAGAAACGCACCTCGGCATGTCCGTCTTGCGCTTCGTTGCAGTGGCCGCTGGAAGCGGTCGACACGATGAATCGCGAGTTCGTTGGCACGGCATAGTCGAACGCACTCAAGACGAACCTGCATGCCGAGCTCGTGTTCGTGCGCTTGACCTGCGACTTGGGCGAGGTGCCGTCCGCGCGCAGTGGGACGCTGCGCACATCGCCGCCGAAGATGTAAAGAAGCGCGTAAGGCTGAATCGAGGTCGCGGTGAGCGAGCTCGGGTTGACCACGCCGCTGGACACGAGCCGTGTGTCGGTAATCGACTTGCTGGGCGACTCGATCACATATTCGTTGTCCGGCAGGCTGGAATGGACCAGCGAAAGCCCCTGCATCAATGCGGCGGTGTCGCCCGAGGCTTTCAATGTCCAACCATAGGCACCCGACGTTGGATAAGTGACGGGCGCACTGTCCGATGGCGTGTCGCTCCCGCCTCCGCCACAAGCTTGCAGCATCAGCAACGATGCGAAAAGAG
>DASQOS010000292.1:0-5844 GCA_035644375.1 Rhizobacter sp. | reverse complement strand
TCGGCGGCGCAGCTGGCTGCGGCCGAACTGCCAGCCGGTGTCGAGACGCTGGAGCTCGACATCACGGCCCCCGGCGCCCTCGAAGCCGCCCTGGCCGGCAAGTTCGCGGTGCTCAGTGCTGCCCCCTTCCATTTGACCACGCGCATCGCCGAGGCGGCGGCCAGCGCCGGCGTGCACTATCTCGACCTCACCGAGGATGTCGTCAGCACAAGGCGGGTCAAGGAACTGGCGCGTTCGGCCAAGACCGCTTTCATCCCGCAATGCGGCCTCGCGCCGGGCTTCATCTCGATCGTCGCCAACGATCTCGCCAGCCGCTTCGACACGCTGGAAAGCGTGCGCATGCGCGTCGGCGCACTGCCGCAATACCCGTCGAATGCGCTGAACTACAACCTGACCTGGAGCACCGACGGCGTCATCAACGAATACTGCGAGCCCTGCGAGGCCATCGTCGACGGCCGGCTGCACGAGGTGCCGGCACTCGAAGAGCGCGAGGAGTTTTCGCTGGATGGCGTGCTGTACGAAGCCTTCAACACCTCGGGCGGCCTGGGCACGCTGTGCGAAACGCTGGCCGGCCAGGTGCGCACCCTCAACTACCGCACCATCCGCTACCCCGGCCACGCCGCCATCATGAAGGCGCTGCTGCACGACCTGCGCTTGAAAGACCGGCGCGATGTGCTGAAAGACATCCTGGAGAAAGCCGTGCCGGCCACGCTGCAGGACGTGGTGATCGTGTTCGTCACGGTGGCCGGCATGAAGCAAGGCCGGCTGCTGCAAGACACCTATGTGCGCAAGATCTACAGCGGCGTGCTGGCCGGCCGCATGCGCAGCGCCATCCAGATCACCACCGCCAGCAGCCTGTGCGCCATGCTGGACCTGCTGGCCGAAGGGCGGCTGCCGCAGCAAGGCTTCGTGCGCCAAGAAGAAGTACGCCTGGAGGACTTTCTGGCGAATCGCTTCGGCCACGTCTACGCGATGACCGAACAGACGCAAGCGGCCTAGGTGTCGATGGGGCGGGCCTGTTCCGGCAGGCCTTAAGTCACCAGTCCCGGCGGGCCTCGGCCCCTACACTCGAATTCACATTCGCGTGGAGGGTTCAGATGGCCTACGACTACAGCTCCGAATCGAAGCAGCTCGAACTGCCCAACCCGTACCTGCTGCAAAACCGGCTGCTGTGGCTGTGCAGCGCGCTGCTGGTGCTGGCCGGTGTGACCAGCCTGTTCTGGGCCCGCTCGGCGATGCAAGACCACACCCTGAGCCTGGTGGCGGCACCGCTGCTGGCCGGCCTGCTGATGCTGGCGGCCGGGCTGGCCGGCGCGGCCACGGCCGCCCGCCGGCTGCGCTTTTTCTTCGGCCGCGGCCGGCCGGCGTCGCTGGCACCGGAGATCCCGGCCGGCGCGACCGGCGGTTCGCTGGCCGCCAACCACGTGAAGGACCTGCTGCGCCACGGTGGCCTGACCTATCCTGAGCCGCAAGGCGCGGTGGAAGGGCTGCTGTACCACTGGGTGCCGACACTCATCACCGCGCCGCAGCAGGTGCAGTTTCTGGCGCAGCGGCACATGTTCAACCTGGCCGCCATCGTGGCCACGCTGGTCAGCTTTGCGTTCTCCTGGGCGGTGTTCGGCAATGCCAGCACGCGGCCGTGGATCGGCATCCTGTATTTCGCGTTCGGCGTTTTCTTCTTGCTCAAACCGGTGCTGACGCAGCACCGCGCGCGGCTCACCAGCGCGTCGCTGGTCGGCCTGATCGCCAGCGCCATCCTCGGCCCGGTCGCGCTCGGCCTGCTGGCGCCCTACCTGCCCCGCCTCGGCGGCTTCTCGCTCAACGTGCAGACCTTCGTGATGCTCGGCACGGCGCTGCTGGCCTGCGGGCTGGCGATGGCCGCGGTGCTGGCGCAGGTCGACACGGCGCCGCAAACGCGTGCCAGCGTCGAGCAAAACCGCTTGTCGATGAACGCGCCGCCGGCCGGCCTGATGGACGAGCTCGACCGCACGCTGCAAGCCGAATGGACCGAGCGCATTCCGAACCGCCGCTATGCGCGCATCGACCCGGCGACGCCGGCCAGCACGCCCAGCGGCAGCTTTGCCGGCGAGCTGTTCGAGGAGAGCCAGCCGATGCCGGTGACCGGCACCCAGGCGGCTTCGTTGGGCGCGGCCTTCGGCGAACGGCGCCACCGTGCGCTGTTGCTGCTCGACCTGTATGCCACCTTGCTGGTGGTGGCCGCGGTGTTCATGTCGCTTTACTTCGTGCGCGCGTTCGACGTGTCGGCTGGCTGGCAGGCCAACCGCTTCTCGCTGCTCGGCACCTCGGCCATCCTGGCCTTCGTGGCGGCGTTCTGCTTTCAGGCCTCCAGCGGGCTGTGGGGACGCTTCACGTTTCACTCCATCCTCACGTGGGTCGAGATGGTGGGCAGCTACCAGACCTCGCGCATCGGCACCGGCAACAGCTTCAACAGCCGCATGCAGACCGAAAACGACGTGGTGCGCACCGAGTCGATGACCTTGCGCGTCTGGCGCGCGCGCATCGAATCGGTGGTGTTCGGCAAAGACGCGCCGCGCCAGGTGACCGCCATGTTCTCGACCGAGAAGGAAGCCAAGGCCTTGAGCGCGCACCTGATGCAGTTCGCGCGCGGGCAAAGCGTGCTGGTGGCGCCGCTGAGCGGCGAAGACCAGGCGCGCATCGCGGCGTTGAATGCCGGCGAGCAGGCCCTGCTGCCGGGCGGCGCCGATGTGTCGGCGGCACAGTTGCAGCAGCACCTGCAGACCGCCGCGGCCATCGGCGGCGCGGCGGCGCCGGCTCACAAGCGCTATTGCTCGGCCTGCGGCAGCGAGGCGCCGGCCGGCGCCAAATACTGTTCGAACTGCGCTGCCGCGCTGGCGGCTTAGGTCTTCACCAGAACGACGAACCGGACTGGTTCAGGCGCGCGCGCTCCTCGCTGAGCTCTCTGAGCTTGGCGTACTTGTAGAACACGTTGACCGCGGTGGACACCGACACCACCACGCCGTTGAAGCCATCGAGGAACCCGGCCTTCAGCACATAGGCCTTGATGAATGCCGCCAGCGGACGCAGCGTCAGGTCGAAGATGGAGCAGCTGCGGCCGTTCGCGAACATCATCCTTGCCGACAGGTCGGTGTACTGGTTCAGCTTGAACAGCAGCGGCGCCAGGCCGGCAAACGAGTAGTGCAGCAAATAGTTCCGGCAGCGGCCCACCGGGCTCGACGTGACGACCCGCTCGTGCACCAGGCTGTCCGAAAAACGCGCTGCGCTGCGCTTGAACAACCGCAAGCTGCGGTCCGGCGACCAACCGGAATGGCGGATTTCCTTGGCGCCGAGAAAGGTGCGGCGCGGTACGGTGTAGGCGTCGTTCGGCGCGTCGCTGCACAGAATGGCCTGGATCTCATCGGCCAGCTCGGGCGTGACGCGCTCGTCGCAATCCACGCTCAAGATCCAGTCGTGCAGCGCCAGTTCGACGGCCGCCTGCTTCTGCGGCCCGAAGCCGCGCCAGGGCAGGTCGTGCACCTGGGGGGTGAAGCGCCGCGCGATGTCGCGGGTGGCGTCGCTGCTGTCGGCATCGACGACCACGATCTCGTCGGCCCAGGCCACGCTGCGCAGACAGGCCTCGATGCGTTCGGCCTCGTTCTTGGAAATGATGACCACCGAGAGCTTGCGGCGCAAGGTCACTGGAACACCTTCGTGCTGCGCACTCCGGTATTCGCCCTTGGGGCGGCCCGGCGGTCTCATGCCATCAGCTCGCTGAAAAGATGGCCCGCGCTGTTGCGCTGCTGCAGGGCGGCACCGGCCCTCGCCGCGTTGTCGCAAAACACGGCGTAGCGCTCTTGAATGCATGTGACGGCGGCCATCACCGTCTGCGGGTCCGGCGAATCGACCACCACACCCGCATCGAACTCGGCCACCACGCGCGCTATCCAGGTGCCGGACAAGGTGACGATCGGGCTGCCGGCGCTCAAGGCGTCCAGCGTCACGCCGCTGACGCGGTCGGCAAAGTCCGGCTGCGAATAGAGCTGCAGGCAGATCGCGCCGGAGAAGAGTTGCCGGTAAGCCTCGGGCGGCAAGGTGTCGGTGCTTTGTAGCTGCGGGTAGCCGATGGCGTTCAGCCGCTGCAGGTCTTGGCGTGTGGCGGCGTCGTGGTCGGTGCCGTGATCGGCCGACGTTTGCAGGCTCACCGGGAGACCGGCCTGCAACTGCTTCAGCCGAGCCACCAGGCTCACCACCTCGCCGAAGCCCTTGTCACGCCGGGCGGCGCCGGCATACAGCAGGTGCCTGAACGGCGTGTGGCCGATCGGCGGCGCGGACCGGGGCGTGATCGGATAGGGCACGACGCGCGTGTCGGCGAAACCGGCACGCAAGAACTCTTGGGCCACGGAGGGCGTGGGCGCGAAGATCGTCAACGAAGGCTGATGCCTGGCCAGCGCCTGCAGCTGGCGCCGTTTGCGCTCGGAAGGCCGAAACCAGTGCATGTACAAAAACACGCGCCGCGGCACGATCGCACGCCGAGCCGCCCAGTGCAGCAGAAACAGATCGGTTCGGGAGGCGGTGGACACGAAGATGCGCCCCGTGCCGCGCAGCAGCTTGCGGTACAGCCACAGGGCCTGGAGGCGGCGCAGGCGGCGCCAGAAAATGCGTTGTATCTGCACGGTCGGCGGCAGGCTGATCGCGGCTTGGTGCCCGCACCACACCGTGACGGCATGCTGGCCCGCCGCTTGGCAGACGCTGCCGACGAAGCTGTGGCAATGTCCGGCGCTGTCCTGCAAGCTGGGCTCGACGATGTGCAGGCGTTCTGTCATGGGCCTGGATCGTAGTGGCAAATGGTTCGCCGGCAGCGGCAGCGCCGGCGGTTTGGCTTTTTTTCGCGGCACGGTGAAAATGCGCCGTCCCGTCCCGGGCGTCCAAGCCCTCCCACTCCAGCCAAAAAGGCCACCCCACCATGATTCTCGAGCTTGCCGACATCCGCATTGCCGCAGGCAAGAATGCCGAATTCGACGCCGCCATCCAGCGCGGGATCGACACGGTGGTCTCGCGCGCCAAAGGCTTTCGCGGCTACAAGGTCAACAAGAGCATCGAGTCGCCCGAGCGCTATGTGCTGATGATCTACTGGGAGACGCTGGAAAACCACACGCTGGACTTCCGCCAGGGCCCGCTGTTTGCTGAATGGCGTGCGATCGTGGGCCCGCATTTCGCGTCGCCTCCGGTGATCGAGCACTTCGAGTTGCTGTCCAAGTCGGACTGAGGGTTGGACGCCGCAGAAGGCCGGGGCCCCTGCGGCGGCACACCTCAGAAGTAGTAGCCGACGTAAAGCCCGTAGTGGTGGCCGTCGATCTCTGCCGATCCGTCTTCCGGTTGGTAGTGTTCTGCCACGTAGCGGACCTTGAGCGCGATGTGCTCCGTCGCGGCATATTCGGCTTCGACGATGCTGCCACGCGCGCGTCCGTAGGTCGTACCGCCGCCGACCGCGCCCGCACCGGTGAGCTTGGCGCCCGAGACAAAGCGTGCACCGATCCCCAAGCGCACCACCGGGCTGGCGTTGTAGTAGCCCAGCAGTTCGATCGGCTTGCGCGAAAAGCGCATGGCCTGGGGGTTGCCGACCGTGTCGAAGTGGTAGCCCAGCGTCAACAGGCTCGAGTAAGTGGGCGTGAACCGAACGTCTACGCCGGCCTTCACATCGAACAAGCCGCCGGCATGCACCGCCTGGGTGTTGCCGTTGGCATCGGTCGCGCTCAGCAGACGGTCACCGCCACTGGTCAGGCCGAAGCCCACGAAAGGACGCAACGCGTAGCCGAACACCTGCATATCGGCATGTGCCTGACACGCAGCGAACAGGCAGGCCGC
>DASQOS010000291.1:0-4836 GCA_035644375.1 Rhizobacter sp. | reverse complement strand
GCATCGTGGCCGCCGGCAAGGCCACGCTGAGCTTGATGCGGGAAGGCCGCACCTACGTGGCCCTGAACTCGCACGCCACGCCGACCGCGGCCTTCGTCGGCAACCCCGACTGGCAGAACCCCACCGGCGGCTGTGAAGCCGCACTGCAGGCGGCCGTGGGCCGCGACAACCTCGGCCTGTTCGACGCCGACCAGGTGGCCGTGCAGCTGCTCGGCGACTCGATCTACACCAACCCGCTGCTGCTGGGCTACGCGTGGCAAAAGGGCCAGCTGCCGCTGAGCCGCGCGGCCTTGCTGCGTGCGATGGAGCTCAACGGCGTGCAGGTGGAGAACAACAAGGCCGCCTTCGAATGGGGCCGGCGTGCCGCGCACGACCTGGCCGCGGTGCAGGCCTTGTTCAGCACCTCGCAGGTGATCGAGTTCGTCAAGCGACCGTCGCTCGACGAGATCATCGGCAAGCACGTCAGCTTCTTGACCGGGTACCAAAACGCTGCGTATGCCGCGCAGTACAAGGCCTTCGTCGACAAGGTGCACCTGACCGAAGTCCGGGTGAACGGCAGCACCCAGCTCGCCGAAGCCGTGGCCCGCTACCTGTTCAAGCTGATGGCCTACAAAGATGAATACGAGGTGGCGCGGCTGCACACCGACCGCGGCATGCAGGACAAACTGGCCGCGCGCTTCGAGGGCGACTACCGCCTGCACTTCCATCTGGCACCGCCGTTATTGGGCAAGAAGAACGCGCAGGGCGAGCCGGTCAAGCAGCGCTTCGGTCCGTGGATGCTCCCTGTGTTGCGTGTGCTGGCCAAGCTGAAGGGCTTGCGCGGCACGCCGTTCGACCCGTTCGGCCGCACGCCGGAACGCCGCGAAGAACGTGGGCTGATCGATGAATACCGCGCCTGCATCGACGAACTGCTGACGACGCTGAACGCCGACAGCGTCAAGCTGGCCGCCGAGATCGCGCGCATCCCCGAGGGCATTCGCGGCTATGGCCCTGTGAAGGCGCGGCATCTGGCCGCTGCGCGCTTGCAGTGGCAGACCTTGATGGGTACTTGGCGATCCCGGTGAACTGCGCAAAGATTTTCAAATGGCGAGGGCATCGTCATCTCCTATCAACCAGATCTTGGGTTGCGACAGAACGCGCTTCACGAACGCATCGCCGCGTTTGATTCGCCGAGCAAGTTCTTCCGGCGTGTAGATCGTCGGGTTGACCGTCCGCCCGACGCGCAGACTCACGTCCTCCATGGCTGCATATAAGTCTGCGTAGCTCAGGTCGTCACTGACCAGCATCAGATCGATGTCGCTGGCCACCATATCCTTTTTCTTGGCGACCGATCCAAAGACGAAAGCGGCCCTGATATGCGGAGCCAATGCCGTCAATGCCTCTCGCAGGGGCTCGGCCACGCCCACGGTCTTTTGCACGATCCCGCTCAGCTCGGCGAAGATGGGTGACGCAGAATTCGCTTGGTAGTGTTTCTGGTTTCCCAGTGCCTGGACCGTCACCAGCCCGCTTTGCGCAAGGCGCGCCAGCTCGCGCTGTACGGCCCCCGACCCAGCACCCGCCAGACCGATGAGTTCGGTTGCGTAGTAGCTGCGATCCGGCTGGCTGAAGAGCAAGGCAAGGACCCGCTGCTGGGTGCCGGAAAACAAGGCGTCTGCCAAGCTGCCCTTGGCCGCAGGCTTGGTCGACTTGGAGGCAGCGCTTTTAATACCCATTTTGGGCAGGATCAAACCCAATTAGGGTATTTATTGGAAGGCTCGCGATCTGCCGTTGAGCCTGTCGGGTTTGGGGTCGGGCCCGCGTCGTCCACGTTCAAACGGCACAGCCAGACCGCAGTGAGCCCGCCGGGCCGCCCCAAGGGCGAATACCGGAATGCGCAGCATGAAGGTACTCCAGTGAGCCGCACCGGCAGCCAGAACAAATGACGGCATTGCGTGGGTCGGACCGTTGGCAGCCGGTGTGTCAAAACTGCAGGAACGTCACCCCCAATCCCAGGCTGTTCTGCCGGAAGTTGTAGTCCGTCAGCGTTTCGCCGTAGCCGCTGAACAACTCCAGGAACCAGCGGATGCCGTTCGGCTGATGGCGGTAGACCGGCGTGGTGAAGTCGAACTGCAGGGCCCCGCGGCTGCCGCGCTTGAACGTCGTGCGGTACAGCAGCGACGCGGTGTGGATGCCGCTGGCCCAGTTCAGTTGCAGGTCGCCGCGGCCGCGGTAGTCGGTGATGTCGGGATTGTTGTCGTCGGCGATGTTTTCGCGGATGCGCTGGTTGAACCGGGGGATCAGCGACCAGTCGCCGCGCTCGAAGCCAAACGCAACGTAGGTGCGGTTCCAGCTGCGCGACAGCGGATCGGCCTGGCCGTTCGACTGGTGCGCCAGCGCCACCTGGCCATAACGCCACAGCCAGCCGAAAGGCAGCTGACGCAGGCGCTCGGGCAGCGGCACCACGTACATCATCTCGGCCTCGTAGTCGGTGTTGCGAAACGGCTTGGAGTCCGTGCTGTTCCACACCTGCCACAGCGATTGCTGCGTATAGCCGAACCACACGTCCGCGTCGTGCAGCAGCACGCCTTGGGCGACCTTGGTACGCAGCGACAGCTGGACCTTGGCCTCGACACGCTGGTAGTCAGGCAGCAGCACCGCGGCCTGCGTGGGCGACTGCGGCGAACGGTTGATGTGGCTCGTGAAGTGCAGCGGCAGGATGTAGTTGGGCTGGTAGCCGATGAAGTTGAAAACGCCGCGCTTGTCGGCGCGGTCGAGTTCCCAGAACCTGGACAGCAGGCTGGCCGGCGCCGCCGGCGCGGTCGCCTGCATGTGCGCGGTGTCTACCGGCAGCAGTGCCGAGGTGCTGGGCGGGGCGGATGCCGACGCTTCGGCCGGCAATGGCGTGGCCGGCTCGGCCGCGGCACGGCCGGCGAGGCGGTCGTAGCAGGCCAGGCGGTCGGCTGCGGCGCCGATCTCGGCGCACTTGGCGAGCGCAGCCGATGGCTCGGCTTGCGCCGCGGCAGGGCTCGCAGCGGTGCAAAGCAAAACCAGCACGGCGAGTGCGTGGCACGGTGTGAACGAACAAGGCATGTGACCGAATCCGGAGGCGTCAGCCGCATGGTAGAGGCAGTGCGCAGGCACCGCCGGGCCGCAGAGAAACCTGCGGATCAACGCGCCTTGCGGCGCTGTTGCCAGGCGATGAGCTCGCCGACGAAACCGCGTCGGAAAGCAATCACGCAGAGCACGAAGATCGCGCCGATGATGACGCTGACCCACGAACCCACGCGGTCGGCCAGAAAGTCTTGCAAGCCGATGATCGTGAACGCGCCCAGCACCGGCCCGGCGAAGCTGCCCATGCCGCCCAGCAAGGTCATCAGGATCACTTCGCCCGACAACGACCAATGCACGTCGGACAGCGTGGCAAAGCCGAGCGCCACGGTCTTCAAGGCGCCGGCCAATCCGGCGATGGCGGTGGACAGCACGAAGGCGAGCAGCTTGTAGCGGTCGACGTCGTAGCCCAGCGAGATGGCGCGCGGCTCGTTCTCGCGGATCGCCTTCAGCACCTGGCCGTAGGGCGAATGCACGATGCGCAGAATCAGCGCGAACACGCCGACGAACAAGGCCAGCACGACGAAGTACATCACCAGATCGTTCTCCAGCGGCAACAGGCCGAACAGCTTGCCGCGCGGCACGCCTTGCAACCCGTCTTCCCCGCCGGTGAAGGGCGCTTGCAGGCAGACGAAGTAAATCATCTGCGCCATCGCCAGCGTGATCATTGCAAAGTAGATGCCCTGGCGACGAATCGCCACCAGGCCCACCAACAGGCCCAGGCCACCGGCCAACAGCGTGCCCGCGAGCAGCCCCAGTTCGGGCGACCAGCCGGCGCTGCGCACCAACCAGCCGGTGAAATAGGCGGCCGCGCCGAAGAAAGCCGCATGCCCGAACGACAACAGGCCGGTGAACCCGAGCAGCAGGTTGAAGGCGCAGGCGAACATCGCAAAGCACAGCGCCTTCATGGCGATCACCGGGTAGACGCCGATGAAGGGCGCAACGACGAGCAGCGCCAGCCCGACACCCCAGGCGATGCGCGAATGTCGGGTCAGGGTATGGGTCATCGGCTCAGGCTTCCTTGCCGAACAGGCCCGCCGGCCGGATCACCAGCACGATGACCATGATGACGAAGACGACCACGCTGGACGCTTCGGGATAGAACACCTTGGTCAGGCCTTCGACGATGCCCAGCCCGAGCCCGGTGAGGATGGAGCCGAGGATGGAGCCCATGCCGCCGATCACGACCACGGCGAACACCACGATGATCAGGTTGCTGCCCATCAAGGGCGTGACCTGGATCACCGGCGCCGCCAGCACGCCGGCCAGGGCGGCCAGCGCGGCGCCGCCGGCATAAGTCAGCATCACCATCAACGGCACGTTGATGCCGAAGGCCTGCACCAGCGCCGGGTTTTCGGTGCCGGCGCGCAGCGTGGCGCCGAGGCGTGTCTTCTCGATCAGGAACCAGGTGCCGAGGCAGATCACCAGCGAGGCCAGCACCACCCATGCGCGGTAGTTGGGCAGCACCATGAAGCCGAGGTCGGTGGCGCCTTGCAGCGCATCGGGCACCGGGTACGACTGGCCCGAGACGCCGAACTGTTCACGAAACACGCCTTCGGCGATCAGTGCCAGCCCGAAGGTCAGCAGCAGGCCGTACAACGGGTCGAGCTTGTACAGGTGCTTGAGCAGCAGGCGCTCGATCACGACACCCATCGCGCCGACCACCAGCGGCGCGATCACCAGCGCGTACCAGTAGCCCAGGCCGAATTTTTCCAGCGCGAACCAGGCCACGTAGGCGCCGATCATGTA
>DASQOS010000290.1:0-9037 GCA_035644375.1 Rhizobacter sp. | reverse complement strand
CGAACTCTTCGCCGCCGTAGCGCGCCACCAGGTCCGAGCCGCCGCGCCGACCCGCGCTCAAGGCCTGGGCGACAAACTGCAAACAGGCGTCGCCGCCTGGGTGACCATGGCTGTCGTTGTAGAGCTTGAAGAAATCGATGTCGATCATCACCAGGCCGAGCGAACGCTGGGTGCGCAGGCCGCGCAGCCATTCGGCATGCAGCGCGTCGTCGAAGCGCCGGCGGTTGGCCAGTCCGGTCAGCGCGTCGGCCAGGCTCAGGTGCTCCAGGCGCCGATTGGCTTCTTCGAGCGCCGCGGTGCGCTCGGCCACCTTGTGCTCCAACGAGGCATAGAGCAGTGCATTGTCCAGCGAGACCGACAACTGCCCGGCGATCAAGGTGACCGCATCCAGGCGGTCGGCACTGAAGGCCGCGCGCATATGGCGGCTTTCCAGCACCAGCATGGCGCGCAAGCGGCCGTGCTTCAGGATCGGCGTCAGCAGCATCGAACAGCGGTCCAGCTTGGCGAAGTAGGGGTCGGCGCCAAAGCGGTCGTCGCGGGTCGCGTCGTCGAGCACCAGGGCCTCGCCGGTGCGCTCCACATAGCGCAACACCGACAGGGCCAACTCGCCGCTGGCCCCGGCCTGCTCCATGGTGACCGGGGTGGCGCCGTCGTCCAGCGAAGCCGACATGAACCAGCCCGCACTGTCGTCGGGCCGTACCAGCAACTGCACGTTGGTCGCGCCGGTCATGGAACTGAGGACCGTGCCCACCCGGTGGGTCAGGCGCAAAAGACTGGTCTCGGAACTCAGGGCTTGCGAGGCGCGCAGTACCGCCACCATGTCGACCACATCGGTCGCGACGAAGGTGCTGCGCAGGTCGTGCTCGGTGCGGCGCAGCCCCGATTCGCTGCGCAGGAAGGCATGCGTGCGCTGCATGTCGCGGACCTTCCCGACGGCGCCCCAGGCCTCATAGAGCTTGCAGGCGTGCAGCAGCAAGGCGCGCCCGCTGTGCTCCATGGCCAGAGCCAGATGGAACAGCGCCGCGCGCTCGGTGATCAAGGCGCAGTGCCAGGGGCGCGCGCGTTGCGCGGCCTCTTGCATGGCGGTGTCGAAAGCGGCTCCCGCCAGCCACGTGCTGCCCGCGGCCCAGGCACGTTCGGCCTCCACCCAACGCTGCAGATGCAGGAAGTTCATCGGCGCATCGGCGGCGCGCGCGCTCAGCCATTTGAGGCAGTTGTTGTCCAGCTCTTCGAGAGCGGCGGCGCGCGCCTCTTGCGGCGAGTGGCGGGCCTTGTCGGCCAGCGCGACGGCCTGCAGCACGCGGGCCAGGCCGGTGATGTAGTGGCCCGGCAGGCGCCCCAGCAGCGGCATCGCTTGCGCCGCATGGTGGGCCAGCGCGCGCGCATCACCAAAGATCGCTGCCGAGACCGTGCGGCTGATGTGGTACACGGCCGACTTGACGCCGGGCTCCCCCAGGTTCTTCAGGTAGTCGGCTTCATCGAAGCTGGCGTCGTCAAAGCCGCCGGGTGTCCGGGTTTCGCCGAGCAAAGCCCGGATCACTTGTCGGCGCGGCAGGTTGCGCTCCGCATAGGCGGCGTTGCCGGTGCGCGCCGCGAAGGCCAGGCCGGCCTCCACTTCAGCCGCGACCGGCGCCAGCGTCGGGGCGCAGTCCAGCAGCAGGTCGCAGCTCAGGTAGGTGTACAGCGCGAACGGGAAGTCGCCGGCGCGTATGAGGTCTTCACGCGCCTGTCGATAGGAATCGAGGACGTCTTCGATCGGCTCGACCCAATGGCACGCGGCAATCGAGAAGATGACGCGCACCATCGATGTGCCGGGCTCGAAACCCCGCGCTTCACCCACCGACACCATGTGGCGCCCGGACTCATAGGCGCCGCGGTAGTCCTGCGGCATGCCCGCCAGCAGGAAGGGGACGGTGCCGGCACTGGGCATCAGCTGGGCGCAGGGCCCGTATTCGACCCACAGGCGATGCGCTTCCAGGGACAACCACGCGAAGGCAAGCGGGTCGCAGTAGTGGGCCGCGTCGCCGGTCCGGACGATGAGCCTGGCCCAGGCCAGCACCCGCGGGTCGACGACGACGGGGCGCTCAAAGTCCGCCAGCTTGGCTGGACTGCGGTGCCACTCGGCCAGACGTTGAAAACCCCCAGCGATGGCCGCGCCCGGATCCTGCGGCTTGCACAGCCCCAACTCGGCCAGCAGCTTCAGGCCCAGGGCCACCGACTCCGGGTAGCGGCTGCGGTTGGCCAGGCTGTCCATCTGCACGGCCGCCGGCTCGACCCGGCCCATGGGGTCGGTGCAGCGCGCCACGATGGACGCATAGACCAGGTCACCGGCTTCCAGGCGGCCCAGCGCATACAAGGCCCGGTGCTGTTCGGCTTCGAGCGCGGACAGCAGGCCGGCGTCGGCGCGGGTTTCGACCGCTTTGAGCAGGCCGACGGCCGCGCCGAGGAAGCGTTCGGCGACCGCGTAGTTCAGCACGCCCAGGCCCAGCGCGGCACGCTGGAACAGGCCGACCATGTGGCGGCGCTCGGCTTCGTCGGTCACGGCGTCGATCGCCGGCAGGTATTGCTCGGCGGCCACGTGGCCCAGCTCGGGAAGCGCCACCAGGCGCCGCGCCAGGGCCAGATGCCGGCGCTTGCGCTGTGCCGCGCCCAGGCCCTCGAAGACGGCTTGCTGCACCCGGTCGTGCCGAAAGCGCAGCAGCGTCTCCTCGCCTTGTTCGGTGACGAGCAGGCCGTCTTCCAGGGCCGGCGCCAGGCGTTGCTGCAATTGGTCGGCGTTGCGCCCGCTGCACAGCGCCAGCAGCCCAGGGCCGACTTCGCCACCCAGGCAGGCCATGGTCTGGAGCAGCGCCCGGGTCCCTGGCGGCAGCCTGGCGATGCGTCGGCCCAGCAAGTCGACCACGCTGGAGGCGCCCACATGGTCGCGGATGGCCGAAGCGTTCCAGTCCCACACGCCATCGCGCGGCAGCAGCAGGCCGTCCTGGCGCAAGGCGTTGATCAGCTCCACGGTGTCGTACGGGTTGCCGTCGCTGCGTTCGCCGAGCACGGCGGCCAGCGCGCCGGCCTCGGCTTCGGGCAGACGCAGCATCTCGCCGATCAGCGCGCTGGCGTCGCTGGGCGCCAGGTTGTTCAGCAGCAACTGGGGCGGCGCCACGCCGAACGCTTGCCAGCGCGCCAACATCGCACTCAGCGGGTGGGCGGCATGAACCTCGTTGACGCGGTAGGCGCCGACCACCAGCAGGCCCGGTATGCGTTCGCTGGCCGTGACCACGGCGTCGATCAGGCGCAGCGAAATGGCCGGCGCCCATTGAACGTCGTCGTACACCAGGACGAGCGGGCGCTCGGCGCAGGCAATGCTCCGCAGCAGGTCCAGGGTGGCCTGGATGGTCCGCGCTTCGGCTTCGCGCGGGTCGGCGACCTCCACCGGCGCATGCGGGCCCAGCAACAGCACGAACTCCGGCAACAAGGCCGGGCCGAAGCCGACATTGCTGCCCAGCGTCTTGAGGATGCGCTCGCGGTGCAGCGCGAGTTGCTCTTCGGGCTCGGCCAGCAGCAGGCGGCCCAGCGCGCGCAGGGTTTCCAACGCCGCGGTGGGGGCGTCTTGCCGGTATTGGTCGAACTTGGACGCCACAAACCATCCGCGGCGCGCCGTGACCAGCGGCCGCAGTTCATTGATCAGTGCGGTCTTGCCGACCCCCGGGGCCCCGGCCACCAGCAGGCACGGGCGGTCGCCGCCGATGCAGCGGTCGAGCGTGTCGCGCAGGATCGCGACTTCGGCCTCCCGGCCGATCAGGCGCGAGGGCGGCGTGAGCCGCGAGGCAAAGTCGCGCTGGCCCAAGGCGAAGGGCTGGGTGTCGCCGTTGAGCATCGCGTCGCGCAGGCGGGCCAGGTCCAGCCCCAGGCCTTCGGCGCTCTGGTAGCGACGATCCGGTTCCTTCTCGAGCAAGCGCAGGATCAGGTCGGACAAGACCTGCGGAATCTGCGGCCTGACGCTGGTCGGGGCGGCCGGCACGCGCACCAGATGGTCGTGCACCAGGTCGAGCAGGTCATCGCTCTCGAAGGGTTTGCGCCCGGTCGCCAGCTCATAGAGCGTGACGCCAAGCGAATACAGGTCCGAGCGCTGATCCACGGCGCGGCCGGTGCGTCCGGTCTGCTCGGGCGACATGTAAGACAGCGTGCCCGCGATGTGGCTCTGGTGGGTGAAGCCCGGCCGTTCTTCGGCCGCGCTGCTGGCAATGTTGAAGTCGATCAGCGTGGGCTTGTGCGCTGCACCGCCAATCAGAATGTTCGACGGATTGATGTCCTTGTGAACCACGCCGGCCCGATGCACGCCTGCCAGCACGCGCGCCAACGCGCACGCCAGGGCGACGACTTCGGGCAAGCCGAACTGATCCGAATTGATGAACCGAGACAGCGGCACCCCGTCATCGTCGCGCAAGGCCAAGGTATTGGCCTGCGGGGGACTGCGCGCGATCTTGACCACCCCGTCCACCTTGTCCAGGCGTTCCAGGATCGCGGTCTCATGGCGCAATCTGCGCATCGCCTCCATGCCGATGGCCTGCTTGAGGACGACGCTGCGGCCGCGGCCGGGCCGCCGCCGCCGGAGGATCAAGGTGCGTTCGCTGCGGTAGAGGACTTCCTCGGCTGCGTTTGTTTCATCAGGTGCGGTATCGCGCAGCAAAGCGTCACCCAACAGGTCCATCTCTCGTTACCTCTCGCGCAGCCTGGTCTGGGCAGCGAACCCGTGCGGTTGGCTACTTGTATTTCGGTCACTGTTGCGCCAACCCTGCAACCAATGCTCTTGTCGTCGTTATCGGCGCTGGCCCGGCCAAGTTGAGGCTCGGGCGGGCCCCGATCCCGGGGGGGGGTCACCGCAGCCGGTATGCCCGATATTTCAGGGTTTTGTTCAGGCTTTTGACCCCCCTACACTGACAGGAAACCTGCGCATCAAAAGCGAGTCTTTGTATTTTTTCAGGAGATGGTGTTGATGTTCACTCGATGGCTTGGACTGCTGGGATCGATCGCCGTGTCCGCGGCTTTGTGCACGCTTGCTGTGCCGGCTCAGGCGCAGGACAGCGCCGCCGGCGCGAGTGCCGCTTCGGCCGCCGAGGCGTCCCGGCCGGCGCCTCGACAAATGCCGGGACCTGCGTCGGTGCCGCTGGGCACGCCTGCGGCGCAGGCCCCTGCGGCGCAGGCCCCTGCGGTCCAGGTCGACAACCCCTACGGGCTGGGCGCGCTGTGGATGCAAAGCGACCTGGTGGCGAAATTCGTGCTGGTGATGCTGGCGGTCATGTCGGCCGCCAGCTGGTACGTGATCGTCGTCAAGTTGCTCGATCAACGCCGCATCGAAGTGCATGGCCGCGCTGCCGCCAACCTGGCCGAGACCGCCGAGCAACTGCTTGCTGCTGCAGAAAATCTCGCCGCTTTCAGCCCGTATCGGCGTGTGGTCGTGGCCGGCTTCGACGCACTTCGCAAGCATGCGCGTGTGGCTTCGAAGGTCGGTCTCGACGACTGGATTTCGCAGTCCACCGACCGTGCCGTCGATCGGGTCCAGCGTCAGCTCCAGCAAGGCCTGGCCGTGTTGGCCACGGTGGGTTCTACCGCGCCTTTCGTGGGCCTGTTCGGCACGGTCTGGGGCATCTACCACGCCCTGACGGCCATCGGTGTCGCGGGCCAGGCCTCCATCGACAAGGTGGCCGGTCCGGTGGGCGAGGCGCTCATCATGACCGCGATCGGCCTGGCTGTGGCGGTGCCGGCGGTGCTCGGCTACAACTGGCTGGTGCGTCGCAACAAGGGGGTCATCGACCATCTTCGCGACTTCAGCGGCGATGTGCATTCGGCACTGCTCGCCGCCTGAGCCGTGACAGCCGTCGGGAGTCCGTCATGGCCCTGAATGTGCGAGCCGATGACGGCAACGAGGACGAGCTCGTCTCGACCATCAACACCACCCCGCTGGTGGACGTGATGCTGGTGCTGCTGATCATCTTCCTGATCACGATCCCCGTCGTCACGACATCGATCAAGCTGCAATTGCCCAAAGAGGCGGTTGAAATTCGCGCCGCCAAACCCGAAAACATCATCATCTCGGTGGACCAGCGCGGCGCCATCTATTGGTACGACGCACGCATGCCCAATGCGGCGGCCCTGGTCGACAAGCTGACGAAGGTCGCGCCGCAAAAACCGCAACCCGAGGTGCAGATCCGTGGCGATCTGGCGGCCGACTACGAGTCGATCGGCAGAGTCGTGTATGCCTGCCAGCGCGCGGGCATTGTCAAAGTGGCTTTCATCACCGAGCCGCCCGCGCGCGGTGGTTGAGCCTCAGGAACTGCCATGAGCCATTTACGCCGCCGCAAGCGCAAGGCGCCCGCTGCTGAACCCATGGTGATGGTGGAGATGAACACCACGCCGCTGATCGACGTGATGCTGGTGCTGCTGATCATGCTGATCATCACGATTCCGATCCAGTTGCACGCCGTCAATCTCAACATGCCCGTGGGAACGCCGCCGCCCAGCGTGATGCCGCCACAGGTGGTGACCATCGATGTGGACGACGCGTCTGTCGTTTACTGGCAAGGCGAGGCCGTGGCCGGGCGTGAACGCCTCGAAGTCCTGATGTTGGCGGCGTCGAATCAGGCGGTCCAGCCGGAGATCCATCTTCGGCCCCGCCCTCGCGCCAAATACGATGTCGTGGTGGGCGTGATGGCCTCGGCCCAACGGCTGGGCCTGAACAAGATCGGCTTGGTGGGAAGCGAGCAGTACATCGAATGAGCGAACAGACACGCCCGGACGGTTCTGCATCCGGCGGGGTGCGGGCGGCGCTTCAAAAGAGCCCGCTGCTGCAGGCCGATGCGTCCGCTGCCGAGCCGCCAAGCCGCGCCCTGGGCCTGGCGGTTGTCATCGTCATTCACCTCGTTGTGGGCTACGCCTTGGCCACAGGCCTGGCGCAAAAAGCCATTCAGGTGATCCGCCCGCCGGTGCAGGCCAGCTTGCTGCAGGAAGTGAAAATTCCAGAACCGCCGCCCCCTGCGCCCCCTCGGCCGCCCAAGCAGATCGTCAAGCCACCGCCAGTGCCGCTGGCGCCGCCACCGCCCTTTGTGCCACCGCCCGAGTTCACGCCGCCGGCCCTGCCGGAGCCGCCGATTGCGCTGCGCTCGGAGACGCCACCGCCGGCAGCGCCGGCCATGGCGCCAGCGCCCGCGCCGGCGGCACCTGCCAAGGCCGAAATTGCATTGATCTGCCCCGACCAAAAGAAGCCGGACATGCCGAGCCGGGCCATTCGGGAGGGCATCAGCGGCACGGTGCGCGCCGAGCTGCATATCAGCGGCGGCAAAGTCCAGGAGGTCAAGTTCCTGTCCGGCCCCAGGGTCTTTTACGAGGCGGTGCGCAGCGCGATGCTGCAATACCGCTGTGCTGTGGGCGATGGCTCAGAAGTGATCGCCATCCAGGAATTCAGGTTCGAGTTGAATTGAAGCCTTGAACGCTGCCCAGGCGTTGCGCCAAGCCGCTGCAGAAGACGCTCAGCGGGTCGACGCGGCGGCGTCGGAACGCGCACGGCTTGTCATTTCTTTTTGTATTGACAAAAATAGACTTCAGCGTTTTTGAAGCCAAGTCATGCAAAGACCCTTCGCAACGCGTTTGTCGAACCCATGAAGTCCAGCGGTTTTGCCGCAGAGGCAACACTCCCATTCAACTCCAATGCGTCCCTGCAAGGTGCCACATCGTCATGATTACCTCCATCAATCCTTTCAACGGCGAAGCCGTCGCCGAGTTCGAAGAGCACAGCAACTCTGCCGTGGAGACGGCGCTGGACAAGGCCTCGAAAGCGCAGAAGGCTTGGGCGCGGCGCCCCTTGGGCGAGCGCAATCAGCTGCTGCGCGCAGTCGCTGTGCAACTGCGAAAGAACCGGGCCGCCTATGCGCGGCTGATCACGCTCGAGATGGGCAAGCCGATCGTCGAAGCCGAGGGCGAGATCGAGAAATGCGCCTGGAACTTCGATTTCTACGCAGAGAAATCGCCGCAGTTCCTGGCAGATGAAATCGTCGCCAGCAACGCCACCGAAAGCAAGGTGGTGTTCGACCCGCTGGGCATCGTGCTCGCCGTCATGCCCTGGAACTACCCGTTCTGGCAAGCGATGCGCTTTGCTGCACCGGCACTCGCCGCAGGCAACGGCATCGTGCTCAAGCACGCCAGCAATGTTCCGCAATGCGCGCTCGCCCTGGAACAGGTATTCCGTGATGCCGGCGCGCCGGCGGGGCTCTTCACGACGCTGCTGGTCGATTCCAAACGCGTGCGTGCCCTGATCGAAGACCCGCGTATTTCCGCCGTCACGCTAACCGGTTCCACGCCGGCGGGCAAGCAGGTGGCTTCGCAGGCCGGTGCGGTGCTGAAGAAGCAGGTGCTCGAACTCGGCGGCTCCGACCCCTTCATCGTGCTGGCCGATGCCGACATCGAGAGTGCCGCGCGCACGGCCGCCAAAGCGCGCTTCCAGAACGCCGGCCAAAGCTGCATTGCCGCCAAGCGCTTCATCGTCGAGGCGTCGGTGGCCGATCGTTTTGCCGAGCTGTTTTGCGCGCACGTCAAGGCGCTGAAGGTCGGCGATCCGATGCAACGCGATGTCGGCATCGGCCCGATGGCGCGCGGCAACCTGCGTGCCGAATTGCACGCGCAGGTCGAGAAGTCGATGGCGCAGGGCGCAAAGCTCATGCTGGGCGGGCGTGCGGTCGACGGCCCAGGGTTCTTCTACGAGCCCACCGTGCTCGACCATGTTCCGCCGAACGCGGCCGTGGCGACGCAAGAAACCTTCGGGCCGGCGGCTGCGCTGCTGCGGGTGAAAGACGTCGACGCAGCGCTCGCCATGGCGAACGCCCTCGACTACGGCCTGGGCGCTGCGCTGTGGACCTCCGATCTGCAGCGCGCCGAAACGCTGGCTCGCCGCATCGAAGCCGGCGCCGTGTTCATCAACGGCATGGTCGCGTCGGACCCGCGCCTGCCGTTTGGCGGCGTCAAGCAGTCGGGTTACGGACGCGAGCTGGGCCTC
>DASQOS010000289.1:0-5762 GCA_035644375.1 Rhizobacter sp. | reverse complement strand
TCAAGCCCACCGCGGCCGCGATCGCCACCTACTTGAGCGAGGTGAACGCCAACGCGGCGAGCCTGCAACCCTTGGTGCGCGCGGCCGACGGCACGCCGGCCAAGCCCAACGCGGCGCCGGCGCCGGCCGAACCGCTGGGTGTGTACGCCGCAGCCTCGACCAGCAACGTTCCCGACGCCTACAACGCGCTCAAGACCTACATCATGCTGGGCGACCGGAGCCGAATCGAAACCGGCCACCTCGGCGACCAGCTCACGCGTTTCTGGCGCGTCTGGCTCGAGGCCAACCGCGGCTCGATGCCACGTGAACAACTGATCCGCTCGGCAGAACGCATCATGTCGTTTGCGCTGACGCAGGTGAATGCGCCGGACTTTCCGGCCACCCAAACCAACCTGGCGCTGCTCGACACCACGCGCGAAAACCTGCGCCGCGTCGTCAAGGGCATGCCGGCACGCGAACGCGTGTATGCCGAAATCAAGGCCCGCGCTGCGACACGCTTTCCGCCGGTCACCGTGGCGCGTCTGGTCGACGACGCCGACAAGGACGTCGTGGCCGGCAGCTATGCCATTTCCGGCGCTTTCACACGCGAGGCATGGCAGCAGTTCGTCGACGACGCGTTCAAAGAAGCTGCCACCAAAGAGACCAAGGCCGACGACTGGGTGCTCAAGACCGCCACGCAGGACGACCTGACGCTGGAGGGCAGCCCGGAGCAAATCCGCAAGGCGCTGGTGCAGCTCTACAAGACCGAGTACGTGGCCGAATGGCAGAAGTTCATGCAAGGCGTCAGCGTCAAGGAGTTCGGCAATTTCGAGCAGGCCGTGGTGCGCATGAACCGGCTAGGCGACCCGAGCGCGTCGCCGGTCGGCAAACTGGTTCAGGCCTTGTACGAGCAGACCTCGTGGGACAACCCGGGCCTGCTGAATGATCGGCTCGCCGCCGGACAGAAAGGCTTCATCGAGTGGTTCAAGCAATCGATCCTGAGCATGTCGCCCAGCCAGGTCGAGGTGAAGCTGGACGTCTCTACCGGGAAAGCCGCGATACCGATGGGCCCGATCGGCAAGGAATTCTCAGGCCTGCTCCGGCTGATGGTCGCGCGCGACAGCAGCCCGACGCTGATGCGCACCTACCTTGAATCGCTGTCCAAGGTCCGCACGCGCTTCAACCAGATCAAGAACCAGGGCGACACCGGTCCCGCAAGCCGTCAGCTGATGCTGCAAACGCTGGAAGGCGGCTCGGAGCTGGCTGAATCGCTCAAGCTGGTCGAAGAGCAGATGCTCAACGGCCAGACCGATGCCGCCAAGGCCACGCTGCGGCCGCTGCTGGTGCGCCCGCTGATCCAGGCGTTTGCGGTGATCGTGCCGCCAGCCGAAGGCGAGATCAACCGCGTATGGACGGCGCAGGTGTATGAGCCGTTCCAGCGCACGCTGGCCGGCAAATACCCGTTCGACAAGGGTTCTCGTCTCGAAGCCACCCCGGGCGAGATCGGCAAGATGTTCGGTCCCTCGGGCAGCGTCTCCAAGTTCAGCGAGCAAGCCCTCGGCGCACTCGTGGTGCGCCGAGGTGACACCATCACCGCGCGCACCTGGGCCGACCTCGGCGTGCGGCTGCGGCCCGAGTTTTCGTCGGGCTTTCCGAACTGGGTCGCGCCGATCGCAGGGCAAGACGGTGCCGCCGGCGGCGGCGCCGGTTCTGGCGGCGGCGGTGGCGGCTCCAGCGCCGGCAGCGCGGACCAGCAAACCAACTTCCAGATCCTGCCGATGCCCGTGGCCGGCCTGTCCGAATACACCATCGAGATCGATGGCCAGCACCTGCGCTACCGCAACACCGTGGCCAACTGGAACAACTTCGTGTGGCCCGGCACCGGCGCCCCAGGGGTTCGCATCAGCGGCGTGGGCATGGACGGCAAGGCATTCGAGTTCCTCAACGAGCCTGGGCGCTACGGCCTGGAAAAAATGCTTGCCACCGCCAAGCGCCGCAAGCTCGACAACGGCACGTTCGAACTCACCTGGCCGAACGGCGCGATGGCGGTGGTGGTTCAGCTGCGCCTGATTTCCAGCCCCACCACCGGATCCCCCACCGCTGCGGGTGGAGCGTCTGAAACCCCCAGCGCATCGGGCAGCCTGAAAGGCGTGTCGCTGCCGGCGTTCGTCGCCGGCATGGCAGCCCCTGTCGCGGCAGCGGCATCCGCCGCTACCGGGAGCAAGCCTTGATGAGCAGCCTGGCTCAAGCGTTGTACTTCGGCAAGCTGCCGTCGCGCGGCGATTTCGTGCGCAGCGCGGCCGGCTCGGCGCTCATTCACAGCATCGACCAGTGGATGTCGCAAACCATGGAACTGTTGGCTGAAGACACGCGCTGGAAGATCGTCTACGACGACGCTGCACCGGTTCACTTCGCCATCCTCGGCTCGCAAAGCAATGCAGGTCTGGTCGGCCACATGGCCGCCAGCCGGGACGCATCGGGGCGGCGCTTTCCGTTTGTCATGGCGGCCTCCTTCGAGGTGCCGGAGCCTGCCAGTTTCGTGCCTTACTGTCCCTTGGCATTGAGCCCGTTGTGGCAACACCTCGACGGCCACGTCCGCCAGGCGATGCAGGCCGAAGACTTTGCGTCGGTGCAAGAACAACTCATCGCTCAGCCGGTGCAGGTCGAGATGCGAACCGAAACACTGAAGCAGGCCTACCAAAGCTTTACACACACGCAAACGCTGGAAAGCTTTGAGCAGGCGGTGTCGTTGCCGGGCGCTGTCATCTCGTTGCGGCAGACCGCGCTGGCCTTGGGCATGCTGCTGCAACCGGTGCTGTCACAAGGCCACAACGGCATGAACAAGGGACTGCTGCTGCCCCTGGCCCGCGACCCGATGCAGCTGACCCCTTCCCTGACCCTGTGGGTCGACCTGGTGACGCGCTTCTTCAAGCGCACGCCCGCAGAGATCGCTTTGTTCGTCACCTCGCACTGGCAGCAGCCGGTGCTGGTGATCGGCTTTCACGGCGCATCGCCGGCCACGCTGCGTTCGGTGCTTGACGCCAGCGTGTGCCGTGCCGAAAACGTGAGCGTCACCGACGCGCAATGGGTCGAAGACTGGATCGATTCCGACTACGGCATTCGCAAACTCTCCAACCACCTGCGCGATCCGGCACTGTCGATGGCAGCTGCGGTCGACATGTTCCGCGAAACTTTTTTGGGGGACTGACCACATGACCCTGCCATTGGCTCACCGCGCCCATCGGGCCGTCCTGCTGTGCGCTTTGTCCATCGCTTCGGCAGCGCCTGCCGGCGCGCAATCCAGCGGTGCCGCGCCCAACCAGGTGGTCATTGCCGGCACCGTGCCGGACGAGGCCACGCGCAACCTCATCCTGACCCGTGCGCGAGAGGTTTATGGCGCCGACCGCGTTCTCGACCAACTCGGCGTCGGCACCGTGGTCGCCCCGCCCAACTGGAGCGGCTATGTTCAGAAACTGATCTCGCCACAGCTCAAGCTGATCTCGCACGGACAACTGGTGATCAGCGGCAACAACATCGACCTGAAGGGCGAGGTGGGCAACGAATCGCAGCGCCAGCAGATTGCCTCCGACATGGCCACCGCGCTCAACCCGACCTACGCGGTGCGCAACGGCCTGCGCGTCGCGGCGCAAGAACAAGCGGTGGTCGATACCACGCTGGGCAACCGCATCATCGAGTTCGAGGCCGGCAGCAGTGTGTTGCGGCCCGCCGGCCGTGCGATCCTGGACGAGATGGCCGCGGCCTTGTTGAAGCTCGGCAACAAGAAGGTCGAGGTCATCGGCCACACCGACTCGCAAGGCGCCCGCGAGACCAACATCGTGTTGTCGCTGGCCCGCGCCGACGCCGTGCGCACCTACCTCAGCAGCCACGGAGTGGCGCCTTCGATGATCACCACCTCGGGTTCAGGCCCGGATCGGCCGGTGGCTGCAAACGACACACCCGAAGGGCGGGCTCGCAACCGGCGCATCGAATTCCGTGTGAGTCAGTAGAAAAAAGAGCCGTGGCGGCGCCCGCTCAGGGGGCCTCGGGTTCCACGCTGCTGTCTGGTCTGCTCACGCCAAGCAGTTCTTCCAGGTGGGCCAACGAACCCGCGTCCTTGACCACCGAACGCAGCCACAGGTGCAAAGGCATGTCGCCCCAATGCACGGCCTTGTCGGCCAGGTAGGCCACCGGGCTGTGCGGTTCGGTCGCGCGGAAGAAGGCAGCCACCTCGCGCAATTGCGCCAGTGCCTGTTCGCGGCTGCGAAGCGGGCCGCCGCCGCCTGGCCTTTGCGCTGCGCCAGCCTGAGCGCCGTCGTCCATGGCGGCGCCTTCTGACGCCGCGGAGGGCGTCGCGCCCATTTCCTTGGCCAGTCGCTGTGCTTCATGCAGGGCTGCGGCCAGCGCTTCGCGCGCGGGCACGAAACTCGGGCCTTCGCTGCCCATCTGGGTGTCGATGACGGCTTGCCAAGCAGCCAGCGCAAGCTGGCAGGCCTGCAGCGTGGCCACGGTCTCGCGCAGGGTCTCCTTGGGCGTTTCGCGCAGCGCGCGGTTGAACTTGTCCAGCGACAAGGCCTCGGCGTTCGGCGCCGCCGTCTTGTCGCCCGAACGCACCTGCGCGGTCTGCAGCGAACGCGCAGACTGCATCTGCTGCAGCGAATACGGCCCCGTACGCCCACGCGTGACCGGCGCGGCAATCGACAGGCTGACGACCCGATTCAAGAACCACCCGATGTTGCCGGAGCGCTGCTCCATGTCGCCGTTCTCGGGCTGCGGGTGAATCGCGTCCCAATACTGCGTGCACAACTGAGCGCACAGGTCGAGGCCTTGCTGCAGGCCGGCATAGCCCTGGTTCAGCGTGGCGGCTTCGCTCAACCACATGGCCAGGCGCAGGTCTTTGGAGCGCTTGGCGAGCAGTTCGCTGCAACGGGCTTGCACGGCAGGCCAGTCGGCGACTTTCAGCGTGGTGACCCACTCGCCTTGGTCCAGCGTGGGGTCGTCTTGACGGCGCAGTTCGGCAATGGCATCGAACTCGGCCGAGAATGACAGGTCTTCGCCGCACGGCGCCGATTCTGAAATCGGTAAGAGAAGCTCGTCGATGTTCATGAAAGGGTTCGGCTCTGGCAACGACAGGAAGGCAGTGTAGCGGCCCCCTCCGCCACGCGTTGCTTCCAGTTGTACGCCGCAAACGCTGCCTAGAATCGCCCGGCCAACTCCGCTCCGCCCATGACATCGCCCTTGCCTTTCGTCCATTCGTTGACCGACGGCATCCACGTCATCGACACCGGGTTTCAACGTGCCCATTTCGATGCGGCCTATCTGCTGGCCGAAGGCGGACGCGCCGCCTTCATCGACACCGGCACCAACGACGCAGTGCCACGGCTGCTGGCCGCACTCACGCACATCGGGCTGACGGTCGAGTCGGTCGACTGGGTCATCCTGACCCACGTCCACCTGGACCATGCCGGCGGTGCCGGCACCTTGATGCAGCACCTGCCCACGGCGCGTCTGCTGGTGCATCCGCAAGGCCGGCCGCACATGATCAAGCCGCGCCTGCTGAGCCACAGCGCGCGCTCGGTGTACGGCGATGCGGAATGGGCGCGGCTGTATGGGCAGATCGTGCCGATTCCCGGCGCGCGCATCAGTGCCAGCCGCGACGGCATGACGCTCGACCTCGCGGGCCGCAGGCTGGAGATCATTCACACGCCGGGCCATGCCGCGCACCACCACTGCATCTGGGACCCGCGCAGCCGCGGCTTCTTCACCGGCGACACCTTCGGGCTCAG
>DASQOS010000288.1:0-2153 GCA_035644375.1 Rhizobacter sp. | reverse complement strand
CGCGACCGGCAACGGCCACTGACCACACTTCGCGCCGACTGGAGCAGCCTGTGTACACCCCACAGCCAGAACCGTCCTGCCGCCGACCGCGAGGGCGTGGTTCAGGGTCTGCTGGCGCAAGGCCACGATACCGCGGCGGCCATGGCAAAGTGGGTCGCAACCCCGCCTTCGTTATGCCCTTGAGGGGGAATCTGCACACTCAGTCAGCATCTCGCGGCATGTCAAATTTTTCATCCCGGGAAGCAGGCCTTCTTGAGGGAAAAACGCATCAGAGAGGGCGACGCGGAGATATCATTTCCATTCGACACGCCGCACGGGCGCACGCGATGGAATGCGCCGCCGTGATGCCTGCCAGATCGATCTTTCACTGAAAGCTCGCATGGAATCCAGGTCCGCAGAGCAAGCACAGAACGCAACTCCTTTGCCGGAGCCGAGTGAAGACGTGTTTCGGCTGTTGGTCGATGCCGTTCAAGACCACGCCATCTTCATGCTCGACCCCAACGGGCTGGTGACCACCTGGAACGCTGCGGCAGCCAGGATCAAAGGTTATTCGCGCGACGAGATCATCGGCCAGCATTTTTCGATCTTCTATCCGCCCGATGCGGTGCGTGCCGGCTGGCCCCAGCAAGAACTTCGGCTGGCCCAGGAACGAGGCAGCCTCGAAGACGAAAATTGGCGGGTTCGCAAAGACGGCAGCCGCTTCTGGGCCAACGTGGTGATCACCTCGCTGCACAGCGCCGACGGCCAGCACCGCGGTTTTGCCAAGATCACACACGATCTGTCGGAACGACGACTGCACGAACAGCAACTGCGCGACAACCAACAACGCTTTCATTCCCTGGTCGACGCGTTGAAGGACTACGCCGTCGTCATGCTGGACCCGCAAGGCCACGTGAAAAACTGGAACACCGGCGACGCGGCGATTTATGGCTATGCCGAAGACGAAATCATCGGCAAGCACCTGTCCGTGTTCTATCCGACAGCCGACACCCCTGCCGCCAAGCCGACGGAGAATCTGTCGACGGCTCTGCGCAATGGCCGCGCCGAATTCGAAGACTGGTGCAGGCGCAAGGACGGCAGTCTGTTCTGGGGCCACGTGGCCCTGACGCCGGTGTTTCAGGCCGACGGCGATCTGAGCGGTTTTGTCAAAGTCACGCGTGACCTGACCGAGCACAAACGGCTGGCAGAGGTTGAAAATTCCAGCCTGCGCATCAAGGAATTTCTGGCCACCCTGGCGCACGAGTTGCGCAGTCCATTGGCACCGATGCGCAATGCCGTCAGCGTCATGCAATTGCAGCCTTTGGCGCACCCGAGCCTGCAGAACTGTCGCGACGTCATCGACCGACAGCTGACGCACCTGACCCGCCTGGTCGATGACCTGCTCGACATCGGCCGAATTTCCTCCGGCAAGATCCTGCTGAAGAAATTTCCCGTGAACTACCGCGAGGTGGTTTCCTTGAGTGTCGAGGCCTCGCGTCCGCTGATCGAAGCGCGCCAGCACAGGCTCGGTGTGGAGTTGCCCGGGCCGGCGGTCCAGGTGCTGGCCGACAAGACGCGGCTGGTGCAGGTATTGCAAAACCTGCTGACCCATGCAGCGAAGTGCACCGACACCGGCGGTGAGATCCGCATCGTGGTGCGAGTCGAGGGCAACAGCGTGGTCACCGACATCATCGACAACGGCCGCGGCGTCGCGCCTGAAACGCTGGAGCGGATCTTCGATTTGTTCACGCGGGCCGCCGCGTCGACGACCCCCGACGAAAGCGACCTGGGCATCGGGTTGGCGTTGGCACGTTCATTGGTTGAAATGCATGGCGGCACGGTGACCGCCCACAGTGGCGGCATCGGGCAGGGCATGACCTTCACGCTGCGTTTGCCGATGCTCGCCATACCCTCCCACACAGGCCCCTTGCCGCCCCAACTGGCAGCGTCACAGACACCGGGTTCATTGCGCGTGATGGTGGTCGAGGACAACCGCGACGCGGCCGACAGCCTGGTCACGACCTTGGAGCTGATGGGTTATGACGCTCGCGCCTGCTACGACGGAGGCTCGGCCATTCAACAGGCCCGGGAGTTCAACCCGCAACTGGTGTTCCTCGACCTCAACATGCCCGGGATGGATGGCTTTCGGGTCTTGCAGCGCCTGCGAGAAATCG
>DASQOS010000287.1:0-3088 GCA_035644375.1 Rhizobacter sp. | reverse complement strand
CGATCAGCGCCTTGGCGTGGTACGGCCACAGCTCGCCGCGCACGCCGTAAACCAGCCCGTCGGTGTCGACCTCTTGAAACGGGTCGTCACACACCTGGCCGCGCAGCGTCACGTGTCCCGATGCGATCAGCCCTTCGCATTCACGGCGTGCGCCAAAGCCTTGGGAAAACAACACCTGGGAAAGTTTCATGCGCGGTCGAAGGGCGTGCTGCCGATGGGGGCTTGCATTATTGAACGGTCGTACTGCTGGCGCCGCCGACCTCGGGATAGGAGTTTTTCTGACGCGTTTCATCGAGTCGCACCGACATCGCCAGCCCGAAGCTCGGCGTAGTCTTCAGTTGTCGGTGATCCAAAACTCAGCGACCCGAAGGCCAGCAGCGGCGTACCTCAAGCCGCATGCCTTCAGCACGAAAGGCGGTTTCCATGAGCATCTCGGCCACTCTGACAATCTCAACCGGTTATGAGATTCGATTTCAATCGCTGTTTCATGAAGGCCGGGCCTTGGCATTCCCTTGCGATGCCCAAGGCCATGTGCAAATCGACCGCCTCAGTGACCGGGCCCGCACCAACTACCTTTATGCCCGCGCGGTGGTCGGCCGCGAGTACGCCACGCCGGCGGTCTGCCTGAGCGACCTGCACTGACGGTTGCGCTGCCGCCCGGCCGCTTTCACGCCGCCGTGAGCATGCCCTCTCCGAACACCGAGCGGCTGACCTGTGCCGGGTCGTTCAAGCTGCGCACCGACGCATACACGGCTTCGGCCTGTGCGTGGTGGCGGCGCAGGTAGTTGAGCCATTGCTTGAGCCGCCCCGCGCGGTGCCGTGCCTCGACGTGCGCGCCGACCAAGAGCCAGAACTCGTGGATCAACGGCAGCAAGGCGTTCCAGCTCAAGGCAACATGGCCCGGGCGTGCGATGGCCAGTGCCAAACCCGGGTTGCACACCATGCCGCGGCCGAGCATCAGCGTGTCGCAGCCCGAGCGCTCGCGGCACAGCAAGGCGTCGTCGGTGTTCCAGATTTCGCCATTGGCGATCACCGGAATGCGCACCGCGGCGCGGATGTCGGCGATGCGTTCCCAGTACGCCGGCGGCTTGTAGCCATGGACCTTGGTGCGCGCATGCACCACCAGTTCGTCGGCGCCGCCGGCTTGCAGGGCCAGTGCGCATTCGACCGCGCGCGCGTCGCACAGGTTGCCCAGGCGCATCTTGGCCGACACCGGCATGCCGCGCGGCACCGCGCGGCGCACCGCGGCGACGATGCGTGAAATGAGTTCCGGGTCGTCGAGCAGCGCGGCGCCGCCGCCGTGGCGGTTGACGATCTTGGCCGGGCAGCCGAAGTTCAGGTCGATGCCGGCCGGCCCGAGTGCCGCGAGCTTGGCGGCGTTCTCGGCCAGGCAGACCGCGTCCGAGCCCATCAGCTGCGCACGCACCGGCACGCCGGCACGCGTGCGGCCACCGTGGTGCAGCTCGGGCACGATGCGCGTGAACACGCGGTCCGGCAACAGCGTGCCCGTGACGCGGATGAACTCCGACACGCAGCGGTCGATGCCACCCACGCGCGTCAGGATGTCGCGCAAGGTGTGGTCGAGCAAGCCTTCCATGGGCGCCAGCAAAAGGGTCATCGTCGGGTGCGGGTGAAGACGCTGCAGTGTACGAAGCTGCTGATCGAAGCCGCGCAGTTCAGCGCCGGGCCGGGCCGGTTCGACGGCCAGCCTTCAAGCCACACGCGCATCGGCGGTTTCGGCCTCGTCGATGTCTTCGCCCAGGAAGCCGCCGCTCTGGTGCGCCCACAGCCGGGCGTAGAGCCCGTCCTTGGCGAGCAGGCTGCGGTGATCGCCTTCTTCGACGATGCGGCCCTTGTCGAGCACGACCAGCCGGTCCATCGCCGCGATGGTGCTGAGCCGGTGCGCGATCGCGACCACGGTCTTGCCCTGCATCAACAGCGACAGGCTGGCCTGGATCGCCGACTCGACCTCGGAATCGAGTGCGCTGGTGGCTTCGTCGAGCAACAGGATCGGGGCGTCTTTCAGCATCACGCGGGCAATCGCGATGCGCTGTCTCTGGCCGCCCGACAGCTTGACGCCACGCTCGCCCACATGGGCGTCGTAGGCGCGGCGGCCTTTGGCGTCGCCCAGGTTTTGAATGAAGTCGTGCGCCTGGGCGCGTTCGGCCGCAGCACGCATCTCGGCGTCGCCGGCGCCGGGCCGGCCGTAGAGGATGTTGTCGCGCACCGAACGGTGCAGCAGCGAGGTGTCCTGCGTGACCATGCCCACTTGCGCGCGCAGGCTCTCTTGCGTGACCTGGGCGATGTCTTGCCCGTCCACCAGCACGCGGCCTTGCGTCAGGTCATAAAAACGCAGCAGCAGGTTGACGATGGTCGACTTGCCGGCCCCCGAACGGCCGACCAGGCCGATTTTTTCGCCGGGCCGGATGTGCAGCGACAGGTGGTCGATGACCGGACGCGCACCGGCTTCATAGGCAAAGGTGAGGTTGTCGAAGCGGATGTCGCCTCGCGTGACGCGCAGCGGCTGGGCCCCCGGCAGGTCGGTCACGGTGTGCGCTTTCGACAAGGTGTTGATGCCGTCTTGCACCGTGCCGATGTGTTCAAACAACGTGGCCATCTCCCACATGACCCAGTGCGAGATGCCGTTCAGGCGCAAGGCCATCGCGCTGGCGGCGGCCACGGCGCCCACACCGACACTGCCGGCCATCCACAGCCACAGCACGCCGCCGGTGGCGCCGACGATCAGGCCCACGCTCAGGGTGTGGTTGACGACCTCGAAGGCCGTGACCAGGCGCATCTGCGCGTACACGGTTTGCAAGAATTCCTGCATCGCGCCGCGCGCGTAGCCGGCTTCGCGCCCGGCGTGGGAAAACAGCTTGACGGTGGCGATGTTGGTGTAGGCGTCGGTGATGCGGCCGGTCATCAGCGAGCGTGCGTCGGCCTGCATGCGCGCCACGCGTCCGAGCCGCGGCACGAAGTAGTACAGCGCCATGATGTACAGCGCCACCCATCCGAGGAAGGGGATCAGCAGGCGGGTGTCGAAATTCCCCAGCACCGCGAGCAGCGTGACGAAGTAGATGATGACGAA